>JAWVYR010000090.1:0-8657 GCA_033722635.1 Balneolaceae bacterium
GTTCATCCTCGAGCTGGGCCAGGATTTCACCGGTTTGGACGTAATCGCCCTCCTCCACGTTGATACTCTTGACGATGCCCCGTACCTTGGCTACCGCCATCGCTTCCTCTTCGGCTTCCAAGGTTGCTGTTGTCGAGTAGTAAGCCGATATGTTGCCCCGCATCGCCTCGCTCACTTCCACTGGAATGGCGGCCGTGGTATCCTTGTCTTCGGTATCTTTGGATTGTGATTCAGAGCTGCAGGAGACAGTGAGAGCGGCAAATGAGTAAAGTCCTACGATGAGCAGGATCGTATTCAGTTTTTTCATATCTATTAAATCGTTAGCGGTTCAGATGGCAAATCACTAAAGCCCAAGAATATATTCCGTGATTCACCGTGCTTTACGGATACCGGGCGGTGAAGTTGCAGCGGTACGGGCAGGAAAATGTATCGGTTCGATGCTTCCCGAGAGAAAAGAGCCTCCCCGGTTGGAGAGGCTCATGTGATAGGATCTAAAATGGCTCCTTTTATACGATAAACGGCTATTTCGAGAAGATGGCTGGATGTTTGCGGTGGAAATCGGTGGCTTTTTGATAGGCATCCGCCACAGCGATGATGGTGGCCTCATCAAAGAGGCGCCCCATGAAGGTGATGCTGGTCGGGGAGCCGCTGTCGGTAAATCCGTTGGGAAGCACAACCGAGGGATGGCCGGTCAAGTTTGTAAGCAGGAGATTGTTGGCGCCGTAGGTGGGGCATACATACAGGTCGACCTGCTGCATCAGGGATTCCATCTTCCGTATCAACACCTCCCGGGCCCGGTTGGCCTGAATATATTCGACGGCGGGAATAAAACGGGCAGCACGGAACAGATTGGGCCAGGCGTTTTTCCCCTGCCGAACCATCAGGCTGTCGCGATCGGAGAGGGTAAGGGGACTGAAAGCCGCCGCTGCTTCGGCGGTCAGTATATAACTGAGAGCTCCCACAGGATACTCGGGCAGCTCAATCGGTACAAGGTTCGCCCCGAGCTCACGAAGTTTGACTAGCGTCAGGCTGTCGCGGGTGCGGTTATAGTAGTCGCGCTCAAAGGCCGATTTTACATAGCCGACCTTGAGGTTGGAAAGATCTGCATCAGGGGTATAGTTAAAGGGCAGGTCGACCACGCTTTGATCCAATCCGTCCGGTCCGTGGATCGCATTGAATACCAGGGCGAGATCTTTTACCGAGCGGGTGATCGGTCCCACTTTGTCCATCGACCAACTCAACGCCATCGCGCCGTTCCGGCTGACCCTCCCGAAGGTGGGGCGCAGGCCGGTGGTGCCGGTGCGGTTCGAGGGGGAGACGATCGATCCCCACGTTTCGGTACCGATCGCAAAGGGCACCAGACCGGCCGAGGTGGCAGCTGCCGATCCGGCGGAAGAGCCGCTGGATCCCTGCTCCAGGTTCCACGGGTTGCGGGTTTTGCCGCCGTACCAAACATCCCCGTATGCCAGCGCTCCAAGGGTGGTCTTCGCAACGAGAATAGCTCCCGCTTCTTCCAGTTTCCTAACCACTGTTGCGGTTTCATCAATATATTGCTCCTTGTAGGGGGTGGCACCCCAGGTGGTTTTGAACCCCTTGACGGCAAAAAGATCCTTGAGCCCGTAGGGGATACCGTGCAGCGGACCCCTGTATTTCCCCTCTTTCAGCTCCTTGTCGAGTTTTTCGGCCTGTTCTCGGGCGCTGAACTCGGTGAGCGTAATGACCGCTTCGAGCGTGTCGCCGTACTGCTTTAGCCGATCCAGAAAGAAGTTGGTGAGCTCGACGGATGTGATCTTGCGCTGTTTAATCAGCGAAGCCAACTGTTCCACGGTATAAAATGCCAGCTTGCTGCGGTCGTCCGGCAGCGGAACATTGTCAGGTAAATGCCAGTTGACAGGACGCTGGGTTTTGTCGAATGTTTTGCCGGCGGGAATGGGATTGAAGACCATGGGGTAGGGCACGCTGTTTGAGAGCTGCAGTCCGCGAACCGACTCGTAGGCCTCCCGGGTATCTTGCAGCTCTTCGATCATCGAATCGCGTTCCGCTTCGGTGAACTGCAGGCCGATGATTTTCGATGCTTCCTCGATCATTTCGGAAGTGATATCGGTATCGGCCAGTTTGACGGCTGTGAATGCAAATAGGAAACCGAACGAGAATCCCAGGAAAAGAAACAAGATGCGTTTGCCCATAGTATTGATCCGTTTTAATGAGAAGATGGCTCTAATATAATAGGGTTGGAGTAAAAAGAAATTGAGGTTTACAGCATTTTTCCTGCGCAGCCGAAAGGGAGGCCGCATCATGCAGAACTGCCCAGTGACGTTGGTTTATCAGGTGATATTGTTATATTATTAGGTTGTTTACAATCAACATTAACGTACTGATTCGGTTTCGGTCGCATACCTATTTTTCATAGGCATGTGTGAAAAGGGAATCCGGTGGTACCGGTCTCGGAAGAGAACCGGGAGAATCCGGAGCAGTCCCCGCTGCTGTAATCCCGACCCTCATACGGTTTTGAGGGAAAGAGCTTTCGAGCGTTCAACCACTGTCTGCCACCCACGGCCGACGGGAAGGTGGTCGAGAGCCGGGTAAGCCAGAAGACCTGCCACTCCGATGAAGGATAAGCTTTCGGGAGAAAAGCTGGATCGATGATATTTCCCTTCTATTCTAAGACCCTGTTGGCCATTCTGTTTGGATCCATGCTATTTGGCGTATGGCAGGGGTGTGCGCTGGAGCGGGATGCCGGAGAGAACAGGCCGCTGCTTGAAATATCGGACCGTGCCGACGCTGAGTGGCCCGCAGAAACCGAGATCGAATACGCGGAGGGATTCCGGTTGCATTATGCGGATACCTACAAAATACTGCAGATTCTGAATCCTTTTCAGCACACGACCGATACCCTGACCTACGTGTTGGTCGACCGCGGTGCGGAACCCCCGGACGGTTTTGCGGATGCCGAGGTGATTGAAATACCGGTGCGCTCCGTTATCGTCACCTCAACCACCCATATAGCGCTTCTGAAGATGCTTGAGGCGGAGCATGTGATCAGGGGTATTGCCGGGGCCGAGTATGTATATGACCCGGAAATTCGAAAAGGGATAGAGGAGGAAAAGATCGCGGCTTTCCGCGGAGGTGAATTCAATAAGGAGATCGCACTGGCGATCGACCCCGACCTGATCATGATATCAGGAGGACAGGCTTCACAGTTCGACAGCTACCGGGTGTTGATCGATTCGGGTATCGAGGTGGTGGTGAACTCCGAATGGCTGGAAAATACACCCCTCGGTAAAGCGGAGTGGGTAAAGATGATGGCGGCGCTGCTGGACAGGGAAGAGATCGCCGATGAAAAATTCGGTCAGGTTTCGGCGCGGTACCGGGCGCTGCTGGAGAAAACGGATACGGTGCAGCAGAAGCCACTGGTGATCAACAACCTGCCCTACAAGGGTGCCTGGTTTGTTTCGGGAGGCCGGAGTTTTACCGCCAACTTTTTCAGGGATGCGGGGGGCGACTACCCCTGGTACGGGACTGAATCCAGTGGAGGGCTCCGGCTGAATTTTGAACGGGTGTACGAGGCGGGTCTCCGGGCGGATGTCTGGATCAATCCCGGTACCGCTGAGTCGAAGGAGGATCTCCTGGCAGTGGATACGCGATTCCGGGATTTCAGGGCCTTCCAGACCGGCCGCATCTACAACAACAACAGGCGGGTGAGTCCGGGCGGCGGAAACGATTTTTGGGAATCGGGGACGGTACACCCTGAGAGGGTGCTGGCTGACCTGATCAGGATCTTTCATCCCGAACTGCTGCCCGACCATACCCTCTATTACTATCAAAAAGTGGAATAGGATGCCGGATACGACCGTAACAGACAAACCGATAACGACAGGCGGATCTACCCGGAAATTGCCCGTGATCCTGCTTTTGCTCGGGGTGGCACTGCTTTTTCTGCTGAATATCGCACTGGGTTCGGTCGAAATTCCCCTCGATGACATCTTTTGGATCCTAATGGGCAGCGATATTGGAAATGAGGCTTGGCCTAAGATCATTTACAACATTCGACTGCCCCGCGCTTTGACGGGGATCCTGGCCGGAAGCGCCCTGTCGATCGCGGGACTGCAGATGCAGACCCTATTCCGGAACCCGCTGGCAGGTCCTTCGGTCCTTGGCATCACGGCGGGTGCCAGCCTGGGTGTTGCGGTGGTGATGCTGGCCGCCGGCACTATCACGAGCATCTTTGCGATTCAGCAGCTCAGCAGTTTCGGATCCTGGATGGTGATCATTGCCGCAAGCGTCGGGTCCAGCCTGGTGCTTCTGTTGATCCTGCTCATATCGATCCGCATCAGGGATAATGTCACCCTGCTGATCATCGGACTCATGATTGGCAATATTACGATTGCGCTGGTCAGTATCTGGCAGTATTTCAGTCAGCCCGACCAGATCAAGGATTACCTGATCTGGACCTTCGGAAGCCTTGGTGGTGTAACCCTGCAGCAGCTCTGGATACTGCTGCTGGTGACGCTGATCGGAACGGCGATCGCCTTCCTGCTTTCAAAACAACTGAACGGCATGCTATTGGGAGAGAACTATGCTCGAAGCATGGGGCTTTCTGTGCAGAAAGCGCGTATCTGGATCATCGTGAGTACCAGTTTGCTGGCCGGGGGGATCACCGCTTTCTGCGGTCCTATCGGTTTTGTGGGGGTGGCTGTACCGCACCTCGCCCGGTCGCTGCTCGATACCAACGACCACCGTGTCTTGATCCCCGGCACGCTGTTGATGGGAGCGGTTGTGATGCTGGCCTGCGATATAGTGGCCCAGGTGCCCGGCAGTGCGACGACCCTGCCTATCAGTGCTGTTACCTCCATGGTGGGTTCACCGGTGGTTATATGGGTTATAATAAGACGCAAAAATCTTCAAGCATCTTTCTCCTGATGAATGCAGAAACTCCGGTACTGGGTACCACGGACTTAAATATCGGCTACAGGAACAGGCGGGGGAAGGATACGATCGTCGGTGAGGAAATAGAGGTAACGCTGCACTCCGGTGAGCTGATCTGCCTGCTGGGCCCCAACGGTTCCGGGAAATCCACACTGATTCGCACCCTGGCCGGCATGCAGTCCCCGCTGGCGGGCGGCATCGAACTGTTCGGCGATCCTGTCAGTGAGCTCTCCAACAAGGAGATCGCAAAGCGACTCAGTACCGTACTTACCGAACGCATCACGATCGGTAACCTAACCGTCTACACCCTGGTAGCTTTTGGACGTTCACCCTATACCGGGTGGCTGGGGACCTTAAGCCAACAGGACAAGGAGAAAGTGCACTGGGCTTTGGAGTCCACCGGACTCTCCGATTTCGCCGGCCGTGATATCAGCAAGCTCAGTGACGGGGAGCGCCAAAAGGTGATGATCGCCCGGGCGCTGGCGCAGGACACCTCGGTGATACTGCTTGATGAGCCGACCGCGCACCTGGATCTGCCCAACCGGGTGGAGATCATACGATTGCTCCGGAAGCTTGCGCATGAAACCGGCAAGGGGATCCTACTCTCGACCCATGAGCTGGACCTGGCGCTTAAGGCCGGCGACCGGATTTGGCTGATGAATAATGAAAAAGACCTGATGGAAGGGGTTCCGGAGGATATGGTGCTGGACGGCACGTTTGAGAAGGCCTTTGCCAGAGACAGCTTTGATTTTGACCGGGCGACCGGATCTTTCAACATCCATCGCAAGCAGGACAGAAAGATCGTGCTGGAAGGCGACAAGGTACCGGTCTTCTGGACGGAGCGGGCCCTGGAACGGGAAGGATACCGGACGGTCGATCGACGGGATAACATTCCTGCCGTTCATGCTGAGGAAACCAAAAACGGGTACCGGTGGATGATCATAGAGGGGGAAGAACGTGCGGAGTTGCATTCCATACAAGGGTTGATTGAGTATCTGAGAACCCAAAAGGAGCAGGCCATATCTGCCGGGCTTTCCGGATGAAAACCGAATATTTCTGTGTTTTGATTTATTGATCGCTAACAGTAACTTCCTAACGGTGCATTGGTTACCGGTTTGTTTTTGGAACCGGTTGAAAAGGGAATCCGGTGGCCCCGGTCTTGCGAGAGAACCGGGGGAATCCGGAGCATTCCCCGATGCTGTGATCCCGGCCGCTGTGTCAAAGCGGCAAGGGCTTTCGATAATTGAGACCACTGCTTTTCCAAAAGGAGCGGGAAGGTTTTCGAAAGCCGGGTAAGCCAGAAGACCTGCCGTGCACCTGCATTCGTAGCTTTCGGGAGAAAAGCGAAGAATAGACGGTTCCTCCAGGAACCTGTTTATCCCTCTCTTCGATGCGTCCCAGAAGGTACGGATGATGTCTAAAATCATCATTTGTAACCTTAAAACACTCAGATATGCGCATTCATATATACACGGCAGCTGTCATGGCAGCAGTGCTGCTTTGCAGTTCGCCCAACATCTTATCCGCCCAGAAAACCGACAATCCAAGAGATACCACCCGTATTTACCAGATGGAGGAGGTGGTGATCAGTGCAAGCCGGTTTGAGCAGCCGTTATTCAGCGTAGGCCGCAATGTTACAGTGATCACGAGAGAGCAGATCGAACGATCCCTGGCCGGCAGTGTAGGTGAATTGCTGGCCGACCAGCAAAGCCTGCACCTGATCGGCGGCAGGCAGACCCCCGGTACGAACCAGACGATGTTTCTCCGCAACACCGACAGTGACCATACCGTGGTGATGATCGATGGAGTACGCATCAGCGATCCCTCCACCGTAAACAATAGCATCGACCTGTCTGAACTTTCATTGGCCGGCGTGCAGCGGATCGAAATCGTACGCGGATCCCACAGCACGCTCTACGGATCGTCCGCCATCGGTGGCGTGGTGAATATCATCTCCGCGAAGGGGCCTCAACAGGGCTTCAGTGCCGACGTCGAGTCGATGCATGGAACCTTTGGCTCGCAGAGCTATTCCATGACAAACCGAATTTCCGGTGGATACAATTTTCGGAACGGCATATACCTGGATATCGGCGCCGGCCATGAATATACCGAGGGGATCGATGCCACCGTCGATACGGTTTCGGCAACCGGCGGATTTCGATCCGACGACACGGATGATTTCCGGAAAGTTGACCTCTCAGGCAAGCTGGGATACAGAAAGAACGGTGTGAATCTGTATGCAGCCTATCGGCTGGCGGATCAGCGGAGCGATCTCGACCAGGGAGCGTTTAATGACGATGATAACGCCCAAATCTCATTTCAGCGTGATCTTTTCCAGTACGGCGGAAGTATCGCACTTTCCGGAGAGGTTGAACTGGGCTTGAGCGGCGCGTTCTCCGACCTTAACAGGGATTTTGTGAATGATTCCTCCGTGGTCAACGCCGCCGGTGATTATGACGGTATTTTCACCGAAACAAACGCTACCGGGGAGCTCTGGGAAAATGAACTTACGACTACCTGGAGGAAGGATGATTTCGCGATGATTGCGGGAGCGGGCAACAATCAGCAGAGAATGAATGTGCGCACCTTCACCTTTGCCAGGCCGTTCAATTTCACCTCGGAAACCGATCTCGATTCGCTGAATCTGAAGCAGGTGATCAACCATCTGTTTGTGCACACCGAGATTGGCGGGGAGCTGCTGGGATCGAAGCTCGCTCCTTTGACCCTGGTGCTCGGCGGCCGCCTGACCGACCATAACCAGTTCGGGCTGCACGGTACGTTCGAGATCAATCCCCGGGTTACCTTCTCCGGTTCAACCATTTATGCGGCCGTGACCACCGGATACAATGCTCCCTCACTGTTTCAGCTACACTCACCCGACCGGGGCTTCGGAGCCTTCACTGATCGGGGCAATGAAAACCTGCAGCCGGAAACCTCCCATTCCTACGAGCTTGGCTGGAAACAGCAGCTGGGAAAGCAGTCCAGCCTGGAACTGTCACTGTTCCGTACGGAAGTGCGAAATATAATCGAATATGTGTATCTGTGGGATGCAAACGTGGCGATTGACAATTTGGGTTTCTCCGACTTCCTGGGGGATACCTACCTGAATCTCAGTCGACAGCGGATAAATGGGATCGAGGTAGGGGTGCGAACCTCTTTAGGTGCTAAACTGGGAATCAGGGGCAACCTCACCTACACCTCCTCCGAATTGCAACTTGATCCTGATGATATCGATCGCTCCTATACCGGTGGCAACCACGTTCAAGTCTTTGAAAGCGGGCAATTTTTGGATACGGAAAAAGAACTGGAGGGATTGACTCGCCGACCGAGCGTGTCGGCAGCGCTGAAGGTGGATTACCAGCTGCTGTCTGCGCTGAATATAGGGGCTGAATCTCGCTTTGTGGGGTCCCGCGATGACATCTTCTTCAGCGGGGCTCTGGGTCCTATCGGTGCATTGGATCGCAGCGAGATTGACAATTATAACATAACGGATCTTCGCTTTCGATACAGGTTTAACTCCAGCTTTGAGCTATCCGGCAAAGTAGAAAACATTTTCGATACCGACTACGTGGAGATAAGAGGATTCACCACCCGGGGTCGTGGATTTTTTCTTAAAGCCAAATATAGATTCGGCCGTTAAAAATTCGTTAAATAAAGATGGATTCCTGTCTACATTTTGTAGATGGGAATCTAATTTATTCAAAATATCCAAAATTTGCTTTAATACTTTA
>JAWVYR010000091.1:0-8629 GCA_033722635.1 Balneolaceae bacterium
AGGATAACCTCGGGGGGAATTCCGGCCAGCGCCGAGAGGAGCAGGGTGCTGCCCACCCCGATCCCCACAAAATCGTTACCTGTAACGGTGTTCTGCATCACCCGGGTGTTGTCGGTGCCTACCACCAGGATACCCGACCCTTTAGGAACCGCTGCCGCGATATCGTCCGGGTCGGCAAAGTTGGCTAGGTTGTTGTTGAAAAACCGGTTGTGCACGATCTCGATGTCGGAGGATACCTTGATGGCCAAACCGGGAAGCAGTACCACCAGCATGCCCGCCGTGTTGTTGTAGCCTGTATTGTTGAAGGCGGTGACATGCGAGCAATTTTCAATTTCAAATCCATTCACATTGCCGTGAGCGGTGCTGTGCTGGATCGCCACAAATTCCGATTTACCCACATAGATGCCGGTATCGCTGTGGCCGCTGGCCGAGGAGTGGTGAATCAGCCCGTGCGAGCTGTGTACAGGAAACAGGCCGTATTCGCCGTTGTCGATGGTGGTCACCTCGAAAATTTCAAACCCGCGGACCCTCGTCAGCAGTACGCCATTGTAGCCAAAATCCTTGATGGTCACGCGTGCCAGACGGAAACCGTCACCGTTATCGGTGACACGGATACCGTTTCTCTTGTAGCCGGGATTTTCGATTACCACTCCATCTCCCTTTGGATCTTTCTTGCCGATCAGTTTCAATCCCGGTTTGTCCACCACAATCGCTTCCCGGTAGGTACCCGGTTCGATCAAAATCGTTTGATGAGGCTTGGCGGCATCGACGGCAGCCTGGATCGATTCGCCGGGCTTGACCACCAGGCGGGCTTTCGACTGTGAAGCCTGCAGTTCGGCGCCTGAAAACGCCCTGGAATTCATAATTTTCTGGAAATCAAACGGCAGGTTTGAAGTTATCTGATTTTCCTCAGTTGGCAGCTGGCTTTCCGTTGCGATATCTGAACAGCTGCTTAGGTGTATAAAAAGAAAGAAACCGGCTATTGCTGGCAGGATTCTTCCCAAAGTAACTCTATTTGGTTTCATAGTGCGCTCCTATTCATTTTTATTAAATATGAGATTTATCCGCATTCTGATAAGATTTGCGAGCATTACAACTTCCCGCATGTATTAAAATCCGGAGAGTGGAGATGAATCGCATTCCCTAATTTTGCTACATAATTTTTCAGACCCACTTCCTGCATCAGCGGGATATAACGGCCGCTCACGGAGTGGATTGGAGCAGCACTATTTCAAATCCTTATTCCCATTTTAAATGCGAGGCGGGCATGATTAAAATTGATACTGTTTGCCCGATCAACCGTGATTCTATTATCAAGCCCGGCATCTTCAGGATCGATTTCAAGTTCGCCCAATAACCTGATTTGCAGTTTGACGCGGAGATAAAACGGGCTCGGGAATGGCAAATTGAGAGCGATATCGATAACGGTTCCGAATTTTGTCTCTTCCGATTTCCAGTGGAGATCCGGATGAATCGTTTTGCTCTCGACGCGGTGAACAGAGGGACCGATACCGAAGGAAACGATATCAAAGGCTCTCAGGGATACCATCGGGGAAATACCCCGGTAAGAATAGGCGATCTTTATGGGAGTGTCCGATCTACTGAAAGTGGTAATCCTGTACAGATCGCTGGATCTATACAGATGCCTGGCAGCAGAGAGCCGGCCCTTATAAAATTTGATGGATGCATTCAGGGAGATTTCAGGGATACCGAAAGTCGATTGATGTCCGGAGTCCGGACAGTCGGCGGGGCATTTGACAAATCTGCTGCCGTAAAAATCAGTTTCCTCCATTGCCGCATGAAGCGTTCCGGGGGAGCCACTGCCAAAATCTTTTTTTAAAAGGAGCATTAAACGGGCGGGGTACTCCACAGCATCATTCTCCCTCTGAATTGTTGTTGACTCGGATCGGTCTACGGCAACAGCGGTACCCGATTTGTCCGGTTTTTTGAAGAGATCTTTGATTGCATGCAGATCAAGATTCATCCTGGCAATTTGCTGCCCTGCCACTGTTGCAATAAGGAAAGAGATGCAGATCGCTGATATCAGTGTAAACCGGTACCGATATAATAATTTTGAACTGTTCATCTTAGGCCCCCTTTCTCTTTTAAAGAGGATTTTGCCCAACAGGTTCCGGCAGGTGGGCGGAGGATGGTAGCTGCACTGTCATCAGCTTCCATTGATAGTCGGTTTGGAGAGTGGGGTCGATTCCGGTTCGTAGACCTCCATGATCTCTTTCCACAACTTTTCCAGTTCGTATCTCATCTTCTTCTCCGACATCTTTTTCCATTCAGTAGGCGAAAATCCGGAGTGATACCAGGTGAAGTTATAGAGGCTCTTCTCATCCGGCAGGCTGTGCCTCCGGGCCACCTTGATATGCAGCATATTCCTGTCCGATCGCAGCATCCGGATGATGCTCTCCAGGCGTACCAGTTCCATCACCTTCTGGGGGCGAATCCCGTAATGATTCAGAAATTTTTCCGAAAACCTCCGGGGATTCTCATACCCCATCAGATCGGCCCATTCGTTGACCCGGGCCACGTCGGTCAGGTTGGCCTTGAGATGCTCGACGGCGTTATGTATTGAATTGGTTTCCATAGCAATTCTCCATTTTTATTAAAACGGTTGTTATTTATTGCCAATAGGAATTCTGACGGATAGAACAGGTTTCCTGATTCGGTTATTTTGTAATGCTCGGGTCGAGGGGAGAGCTTCCGATGAGAGTTTAATCGGCCATTTTTTCCGTGAATCGGGCTTCTTGGTGGAGCCGATGATCGCACCGGTGATCAGACCTGCCAGTCCCCCGAGCACCGCACCGGTCAAAAAGGCATCACCCGGGCTGGCCGGATGCATGGTACAACCCAGGAATTCTTTGCTTTCACATTCTGTATAGGTGATCAGGCCGATCAATCCTCCGGTCGCTGCACCGACCCCCAAACCGATCCAGGCGCCTTTTTTCGTATTGCTCTTCGAGCGTCTTACGACCAGGGATTTCTTTTGCAATCCGTGAGAAGCCGATTTGAACGTTCTCGATTGGTAACGATTGAGCTCCGAAAGTGAATTCGATAGTTTTTTCGTATCCTGTGTAGTTTCAACGGACGGTACCGATATGTGGACCCGGCCGATCTGCACCCCGGTCGGCTGGGCGTGGGCTGTAAGTGATGCCATGAAAATCCATCCTGATATGACTATGATTGTTGACAGTGTCTTCATGGTTTTCTCCTATTGGATTGCAGTTTTATCTATCAGTGAGGCTTTTTTCGGTTCAGCGGGATGGTCAGCGAAATAGCCGGATTTACGGCGATCGAAGTTCGTCCGGATCTATAGAGTTTCATGGAGAGGTTCAACGGTCTTTCCTCCCAGCGGTCGGTTTTGATTGTGGATCCAACAATGGCGCCAACTACCATGCCGGCCAGGCTTCCATACATCATTCCTTCCAACCATTCAAAATCCATTCCGCATAACCCTTGATCAGTGGTGCAGACAGTATCCTCTTTTTTTGGACTGAATAGGAGCCCGCCGGGTATCATACCTAAAATTGAACCCCAGGCTAACCCTCTTCCTGTACGTCGTTTTCTGCCTTTACTCACTTCAAATTTACTGACTACATCCAGTGGAACAGAGAATTCCGATTGCTTGGTCTTTACCAGGATAACCGAGGAGGAATAATCGACTACGGTTCCTACGAGCCGTATTCCATTAGGAGATGGGGCGGTAATACGTACCCGGTCGCCAATATTCAGGTTGGAGGGCTGAGCGTTGCCATCGATTGGTCCGAACAGAACAAGTAGAAATAGGACGGACAGCAAACTGCTAAGAGAAGTAATCCTCGGGATCCGACTCATTAATTTATCTTTCTTTTTGTCAGCACTTTTAGATAAACACGTTGTTTTTTTCATGATCTATAGATTTAAAACGTTGAATTTATTTATAGGAGCAGAAGCTTATTCCTGACCTTCCGCTTTTTAACCTTTGTGTTGAAGCGCTTTTCCCAGGCCTGCTGGTTTCTGCGGGCGTCCTGCACGTAGCTTGATCGTTTGATCAGCCCGATCAGGGTTTTGTTGATCAGGTTGGCCGGGAACTTCAGCGGCCGCACCACGTCGATCAGCAGCACCACCCGGGTGCCGCCGGTGTCGTTTTTCACCTCGTGGGGATAGGTGTCATCGAATAGCAGGCTCTTGCCCTCCTCCCAGTGCAGCATTTGGTCCCCGATCCGGAACCAGCACTGTTCACGAGGCTCCGGCACTTTCAGCCCCAGGTGATAGCGAAGAATCCCCTTGAAGACGCCGCGGTGTTCGGGAATATGTTTGCCCGGCTTCAATATGGAGAAGAAGGCGGTTTTCATACCGGGAATCTGCTCGATCAGCCGGGTGGTCTGCGGGCAGCGGGCACAGTTTGCTGCGGCCTTGTAACCGAACCCATAGAGGAAATAGGTTTTCCAGTTGTCATCGTCGCTGATCGACTGCTGGTCTTCCGAGATCTCCTGGAAGTTGGGCAGGGTCTCCCTGAACTCGAGAATGTGATTCATCTCCCACCGGATCGCATGCCAGTTTTTTTCCAGAAGCGCCGGCCAATTGAACCGGTATGGATCCAGCAGTGGCGTCGTAGGTACTTTCGAGTATTTTTCGACCATCCGTTCCAGGCTCCAGAGAAACTTTCCGCCCAGATCTTTGACCAGTTTCTTCTTTCTTTTTTTGAGTGTTTGTCTTAACGATTTCATTGTTCCGTTGCCTTTTTATGGTTACTGTTGATTTATTTGTTATCGTTTTTTCTTACCGAAGGACCATTTCACCGTTATCATCGGTTTGGAAGTGGAGTCCTTAAATCGTGGCTGGATCCGGTCCATGGTGATATCGATCGGCACTTTCTGCCACTTCTCCTTCTTGATCAGACCGAAGGCCAATCCAATAAAACCACCGGCCATGGCACCCAGCGATGCTGTAAATGAGACTGCTTCCTGCTTACTCTCCCTACTGCATCCCCGGCACTCACTGGATCCGCCGGCTATGGCCCCAACACCTGTACCCAATACAGTTCCTATCGCAAGGCCCCTCAGCACAGTTCTTCTTTTTCCCTTACTTATTTCGAGTCTTTTCAGTGAGAGCAGGGAGATCTTGTTGATTCTTTTGCCTGTTTTGATTTCAATAGAATCCGATGAAATACTGATTATTGCGCCGACTATTTTGTGATAACTGACCAGTTCAGTGTGTCCTTTTTTGGGTACCTGCAAGCGCACCCGGTCGCCGGTTTTAATGCCGGAAGGCTGGGCATAGGCAGTGGGGATAATGGATAACAAAAACAGTGAAATGATTGTCAAGGGTAGAAGAGATTTCATGGTATTACTCCTTATTTGTGTGAGCCCGATGGCTGTTTTCTGCTTAAGGGGATGCTGATCACTACCGATGGTTTAAAGTTCAAGCTGAACGGTTCGGTAGCGACCTGATCCGCTGATATCTCAATTTGAGATCGATTCTTTCGGCCGGTAAGGAAGCTGCCGCCGATCAGTGCACCAATTGCTGAACCCGCCATCGCACCTATAGCTATTTTCACGCTGTTGTGTAATCCATCGATGCATTTTGGCTTAAAACAGAACTTGATCTTTCCATCTATCGACATTCCTGTTGCAATTCCACCGGTAAACAATCCAGCGACGGCTCCCACCAATTTTCCGGTTCGTTTGTGGTATTTGAACT
This sequence comes from Balneolaceae bacterium, assembly GCA_033722635.1. Lineage (GTDB taxonomy): Bacteria > Bacteroidota > Rhodothermia > Balneolales > Balneolaceae > JAWVYR01. The sequence goes on from JAWVYR010000091.1 coordinate 5,692, forward strand.
CAGTTTTATCAAGTGAATCGTAGGCGGTTACATAAGGGTCTAGCATCCTATTGATTCGTAAATCGGCGGAGGGATATCCGGCACTGACTATATCTGAATTGTTATCCGACGGATCGTCAAAACTGGCAGGCCCATACATATAGAGATTTTGAGATTGTACTTTCACCGAAGTGAGAGTCATCAGCAGTACCGCCAATATTTTTAAAGTGTCTTGCATCATTGTTCTGTCTATTCATTAACCATTGTATGTTGAATGGTTCACCGGTAGAATAGGGCAGGGTACCGTAGAAGGATGCGTCTAAAAGGGGGGGAAGATCAGACATTAACCGGTATAAATAACCGGCTGAGGGGCTAACAGGCTGTGGTGCTACCGTTAAGAGGGGGTACCGGCGGAGATGAATTTACAGATCAGATTTCACCCGTTTTTGCTGCGTAATCGGTCGGAGACTGACCGAAGGTCTGCCTGAAGAGGCGGGAGAAATATTTGGAATCCTGGTAGCCAACCTTGTAGGCGATCTCGGAGACGTTGCCCCAGTTTTGAGTCAGCAGCTGCCGGGCGCGTTCCAGGCGGATCATGCGGATATAACCGGCTGCCGACAGATCGGTGATGGAGCGAATTTTGCGCTGAAGCTGCCGGGGGCTCAGGTGGATTTCATCGGCCAGCCAATCGACGCCGAAGTTGCTGTCTTCCAGGTGTTCCTCGATCACCGACTGCACCTTTTCGAGAAAACGGGCATCCTCGGAAGTGACCTCCACTTTCTTTCCCTTGAGACGCACTTCACCGCTGTATTTTTCGCGGAGGGTCTGTCGCAGCTCGATCAGGTTTTCAGCCCGGGTCATCAGTTCCGCTGCACTGAACGGTTTGCTTATGTAATCATCGGCGCCCAGCTCCAGCCCTTCCAGGCGGCTCTCCTCGCCGGCCCGGGCGGTGAGCAGGATCACCGGTATGTGGTTGGTCTCCTTGTTTCGCTTCAACCTCTTGCAGAGTTCAAAACCGTCCGGTTCGGGCATCATCACATCGCTGATTACAAGATCCACATCATCGCTGCTTTCAATCGACCGAATCGCTTCGGTGCTGTCGTGAAAAGCGGTTACCTCGTATCGCCGCGAGAGGATCGGCTGCAGGTAGGCCAGTATATCGGGGTTGTCATCAATCAGCACAACGGTGGGAGCATTTTCGGACCGCTCCTGTTGATCCCCTTCATCTTCAAGAAAGAGCTGCTCATCGGTCATATCGGTCTTCGATACCGTCTGGTTCATCGCCGGTATATCAATTGGATTCGATACCGAGGCCATTTCCGCCTCTTTTTTGAATTGGACCGTAAATGTGGTTCCCTCTCCGTATTTGCTCGTCACATCGACGGTTCCATCGTGAAGATCTATGATCTCCTTTACCAGGGCCAGCCCGATACCGGTGCCCCTGTCCATGATCTCAGATGAATTTTTTGTTTGATAGAACCGGTCAAAAATATGGGGAAGCTCCTCTTCCGGTATGCCTCTGCCGGTGTCTTCTACGGCCAGTTCAAGGTTCTCATCGGTTTCCGACAGGTAGACGCCAACCCTGCCTTTTTCAGGGGTGAATTTCAGTGCGTTGGAAACCAGGTTTCTGACTACCCGTTCGAGCTGCTGGGGGTCGCCCATCAAACACAAGCCTTCATCCACGTCGATTTCCAGGTTCACCTTCCTTGATTCAGCCATGGGCACGAAAGCGAGCGCTGTTTCACGGACCAGTTCCGAGAGATTCATCGGCTCCATCTCCATCCTGATCTCCCCGGCGTCGATCTTGGAGAGATCCAGCAGCTGGTTGATCATCTTCAACAGCCGGGTTCCGTTTTTATGCATAAGCTGCAGCAGGCCGGTTCCGACCGGCTTCTTCTCCTCTTTATCCCCTTCAGACAACAGATCCTCGAGCGGGCCCAGTATCAGTGTGAGGGGCGTTCGGAACTCATGGCTGATATTGGCGAAGAATCGATCTTTCAGTTTCTCATTTTCCAGGATTTTTTGAGCCTGGCGGTCCGATTTTTCTTTCATCATCTCCAGCATATGGGCTCGTTTTTCCAGCTGATCCTTCAGCTGTTCGGCCCGCTGGCGGGCTTCAAACTGGTCATATCGATTCAGATACAGCAGCGAGGATATGCCGGTTAACAGAATTGATATCAATATGATGTAGACCAGCTGAGATATCTTGGGTTCGAGTGGCGGCAGGTTGAGTATGGCGGGGACAAAATTTACCGTCATTATCGTGGTGATGATCACGGTCAGCGTCAACAGCACCGTCTGCCAGCCCTTATAGGGTATCGCCGTGATAGCCAGAATAAGTACCAGCGAGATATAGGCCGTAGCGTAATTGATATCGCCGGCATTCAGATCTTCCAGTAGCATAAAAAAACTGATCAGCCAGACGATCAAAAAGATCAATCTTCTGGAACCGCCCAGCGATATGGCTGATTTTGAAAACCATATCATACTCAGGCAGCTGAGCAGAATGAAGCCGGGCAGCCATATGGCGATTTCGGTTCGGGGGTTGAGGTCGCTGTAGGAGAGTACAAGATCTTTGGGAATGATGAAAATCTGTCCGATAAGGAAGATCAGGAGGGCAACCGTACCCAGCATCCCCGCCACCAGCAAACCCTTGCGGGCAATGCCGGCAAGCAGCTCCCGGAACTGTTCATCATCCTCGTAAGGCCCGAGATTGAGGAACCTGCGTAATGACAGACGTTGATATTGACTCATCCCACCCACCTTTGTGTAGCAGTCGTCGCAGCCACCCGAATAACGAAGGACGCTGCATATAATCCCGCCCGGTTGAATATTATCCCCGGATATACCGTTATTTACCTGTTTTAAAACAGTTTAACACATTAATTTTTAAAAAGATATAGGTAATGTAATTTTCAGCCTGATAAGCGAACCAACCGGCAGGACCACCTCTGGATTG
>JAWVYR010000092.1:0-8588 GCA_033722635.1 Balneolaceae bacterium
ATGAACCGGATTTACAGATGCTCATCCTCCAAAAATTTCGCAAAAAAATTCACAACGACGACTATGAATTTTTCTTCGCGGAAAACGGAAAGGAGGCGATCGAGATGCTCAACGGCAAGAACGACATCTCGCTGATCCTGTCGGATATCAACATGCCGAAGATGGACGGGCTTACCCTGCTGTCGAAACTACAGGAAAAGGAGGATCCGTCGCTGAAAACCGTTATCGTCTCAGCCTACGGCGATATGGAGAATATCCGTACGGCGATGAATCGCGGGGCCTTTGACTTTATCACCAAACCGATCGACTTCAACGATCTGGAATTGACCATAGAAAAGGGATTAAGAGAGATCAAGTATATTAAAAAATCACTCAGCGAACGGATGATGCTCGACGCCGTACAGCAGGATTTGAACACGGCGGCCCGCATACAACAAAAGATTTTACCGCAGGACTTTCCGGCCTATCCCGACCGGAATGAATTCAGTGTCTATGCCGAGATGCATACGGCCAAGGAAGTAGGTGGCGACTTCTACGACTTTTTCATGATCGATGAGACCCACCTGGGATTTGTCATCGGCGACGTATCGGGCAAAGGAGTGCCCGCATCGATATATATGGCAGTGTCGCGCACCATGCTGAAGGCGATCGCCTCACAGGTGCATGATCCTGCCCAATGTCTGGCGACCGTCAACACCATGCTGATACCGGAAAGCGACATCACCACCTTTGTGACGGTTTTTTACGGGGTGCTTGATACCGAAACGGGGCTGGTCAACTACTGCAACGGAGGCCACAACCTGCCCTATGTGATCCGTAATGATGGCAAAGTGGAACAGGTGGAAAATACCCAGGGTCTTCTGCTTGGCAAGATCGAGCCGACCGATTACGAAGCCAAACAGATACAGCTGCAGCCCGGAGAAAAGATTCTGTTATACACCGACGGTGTCACGGAAGCGATGAATGAGCATGAGGATATGTATGAAGAGGAACGGCTGGAGAAGTACCTCGAAACGCATCCCGACAGCTCAGATGATAAACTGCTGCGTGGGATTATCGTAGATGTGCTTAAATTCATGAACAAGGCGCACCAGGCGGATGATATCACGCTGCTGGTCCTTGAATATGCCGGGGAGTAAAGAACTCGCTACAGGCCGCCGGTTTCCTTGTCGAGCCTACTCCTGATACGACTCCACCGCTTCGTCCAGCGTCTTGTAGTGATCGAATACAGATATCAGCTGCGTAACCATCAGCAGATTACGGATCTTCTTGTCCGCTCCGCAGATCACCAGATCCCCATCCGCATTCCGCATGGTCGTGAGGCCGCCGATCAGGATGCCCAAACCGGATGAATTGATGAACTTCACCTTGCTCAGGTCCACCACCACATTGGTTTTCCCCTGATCAATCAGCGAGTGAAGATCGTCCCTGAACTTTTCGGCATGAGGCCCGCCCATCACATTGCCTTTCAGCTGTATAATCGCACAGTTGAACTTTTCATCGATATCGTAATTCATCGTTTCGCCCCTTTTATTAAATGTTAAACCCCGAATGACTATCCGGTACAATAGCCACCTTGAATACCTTTGTTATAGTGGTCTTAAATAACAAAAAAAATCGCTATAAACCACTGTTTAATTACAATTGTTGATATATCGATCTGGGCTGATTTTTCCGTCAGGCGCCCTTCAAACTTCCTTCAGATTCTGTTCATACGTTTAGATACCCGGTATTGAGGAGCGAAACCGGTTGACTGCAGATCGTTTTCAGACCGCATCAGCATTTTAATGATCTGCTCTCATTCAGATTTTTATACCAACGAAACGCTCCGGAATGATCTGGATCCCAAATATATTAGGTATTTATCAAACTCGGCACGTTTAATCTTTTTCACCAAGCCGGCATTTTCATGAACTGGAAAAAAACGCTGCTCATCTGTCTCGGCATTTTAATTGCGGGCGGAGCCGTCACCGCACTTATATTTTATTCCGAGCCAACCGCATCCCGCACGGGAGCCACCAAGGAGACCGCCATGCTGGTGGATATTACCTCCGTCGAGCGGGGAAACTTCCGGCCGACGGTACGGGTGATGGGAACGGTAGAACCGGACCAGGACATCCTGCTCAGTCCACGTGTTAGCGGGCAGGTCATCGACCGATCGGACCATTTTACCCCGGGTGATTTTGTAAATAAGGGGGATACCCTGCTACAGATCGACCCTTCGGATTACCAGAACGGGCTTGAGCAGCGCAGGAGCGAACTGCGACAGGCGCTCTCCGATTTTCAGATCGAGATGGGGCGCCGGGATGCAGCGCTGAGGGAGTATGAGATTTACGGCGACACCCTCTCGGAGGAACGGGAATCACTGGTCCTTCGGAAACCTCAGCTGGAAGCCGCCCGGGCAGCCGTGCAGTCGGCGCAGGCAGCCGTGGAACAGGCTGAACTTAATCTGAGAAGAACCACCATCACAGCTCCCTTCAACGCACATATTTTGACCCGAAATGTCAATGTCGGATCGCAGGTAGCACCGGGTGACAATCTGGGCCGCCTGGTGGGCCTGGATACCTACTGGATTTCCGCCACCGTGCCGCTGTCCAAGGTGCGCTGGCTTCGCTTTCCGGAACAGGGCTCCGGACAGGGGTCGGCCGTCCGGATCAGGAACCGAACCGCCTGGGAAGAAAATGAATATCGTACCGGGTCCCTGTACAAACTGGTGGGTACGCTGGAGAACCAGACTCGCATGGCGCGGGTGCTGATAACGGTGCCAGACCCGCTGGCCCATCAGCCAGAGAATGCAGACAAGCCTCCGCTCATGATCGGCTCGTTTGTGGAACTCCGGATCGACGGCAGGGAACTGGAGAATGTGGTTCGCTTGAACCGGGATTATATTCGCAAGGATAACACCGTGTGGGTTATGGACGGTGGTAAGCTGGATATCCGGGATGTGAATATCCGATTCCAGGATGCGCAGTATGCCTACATCAACGAAGGACTCGATGAGAACGATCGGGTGGTTACCACCAGCCTGGCTACAGTCACCGAAGGAGCCCCGCTACGCCTGGAATCACCGCCAAGCGGAACCGAGCAGGATACGATGACCGTTCAAATGAATTGAATAATATGTAAAGCTCAGTAAAGAAAAGGCACAGACCTTTTAACCGCATCCCCTCTCGAAGGGGGGAAAAGCAGGATATATCAACTAATTTCTGACAGTTCATTGATTTGATATAGAACTGTTTCAAAATCAATCTCAGGTATCAAGGACCGGTAATTTATTGAATGAATCCAACACAAATAACGCCGACGACACCCGATCCGGGCCGATAGCCTATATGGCCCGAAACCCGATCGCGGCCAACCTGCTAATGATCATCCTGCTGGGCGGCGGTATCTGGACGATGTTCAACATCCAGAAAGAGGTATTTCCCCAATTTCAGCTGGATATCGTAGAGGTCAGCGTGGTCTATCCCGGGGCCTCCCCTGCCGAAGTGGAACAGGGTATCCTGCGGCCGGTCGAGGAGGCGATACGGGGCGTTGACGGCATCAAGGAGGTCACCTCCACTGCCGATGAGGGTTCTGGCAATGTATCGATTGAGCTGGTGGCCGGTACCGACCGGATGAAAACGTTCCAGGATATCGACCAGGCGGTCAACCGGATCCGTACATTCCCCGACGATATCGAGGAACCGGAAGTGCAGCTTCAGTCGAATCAGCAGGAAGTGATGGATATCGCACTCTACGGGGATGCCGATATCTGGACTCTCCGCAAGCTGGCTGAACAGCTGCGGGATCGCCTGCTGAGCACCAACGAGATCACCCAGGTGGAGATCGGAAATGTACCGGATTACGTCACCCATATCGAGATTCCACAAGATCTGCTCCGCGAGTATCAGCTGACACTTGGCGAGGTAGCCGAGGTAATCCAGGAGTCGAGCGAAGATGTGCCGGCCGGCGCAGTCGAGACCAGCGCCGGCGAAATCCTGCTCCGGATGAAAGAGCGCAAACAGTGGTCCGAGGAGTTTGGCAACATCGAAGTGATCGCCTCCCGGGCTGGCGGCAGCGTCACGCTGGCCGATCTCGCCCGGATCACCGACGGATTTGAGGAAACCGGCTTCCACGGTCAGTTCAACCGACAACCCTCGGTCTCGCTGCAGATATACCGTATCGGGGATCAGTCTCCGCTCGATATCGCAGCGGTGGTGACACGCAACCTGGAGGAGGCGGAACCCTCCTTCCCCCCCGGCATCAGCGACCGAATAGACAGCAGCGCCGCCGACGACTCTCGCGAACGCCTCTCACTGCTCACGGAGAACGGGGCACTGGCCATTCTGATCGTAATTTTCATCCTGGCCCTCTTCCTCGAATACCGCCTTGCATTCTGGGTGATGATGGGTATGACAATCTCCTTCGTCGGGGGATTGCTGTTTCTTCCCCTGCTGGGCATAAGCATCAATATGATATCGATGTTCGGCTTCCTCGTGGTGCTCGGCATCGTGGTGGACGACGCGATCGTGGTGGGGGAGAATGTCTATGAATACCGCCAGCGGGGAATGAATTTCATGGAGGCCGCCATCAAGGGTGCGCGGGACATGAGCAAACCGGTCACGTTCAGTATCATCACCAATATCATCGCATTCGTACCCCTGCTTTTCATCCCGGGCACCACCGGGAAGTACTGGTGGCCCCTGCCCGCGGTAGTGATCGTGGTGCTGGCGATCTCGCTTTTTGAAGCGTTTTTCATCCTGCCGGCCCACCTGGCCCACAGTTCCCGGGAAAGCCGCTTCCGAATCGGGGAAAAGATCGAGCAGTGGCAGCAGGCCTTTGCCGAAAAATTCAACCATTTTGTCGACACTTACTACCGGTCCTTTCTCGACCTCTGCCTGCAGTATCGATATATCACCCTCAGCACGGCGGTCGCGCTGCTCTTGGTGGTCGGCGGCTATGGTTATAGCGATCACATGGGCATGATCATGATGCCGGAAGTCGCGGCTGATGAGATCGAGGCCGGCGTTTCCCTTCCGGTGGGCACCACCCCGCAGCAGGCTGCCAAGGTTGCAGAGGAGATCACCGACGCCACCTTCCGCATGTTCGAAGAACACAACCTGTTTGAGGTAGCGGATGGGATCAAGACCAATGTGCGGGGTCAAAGCTTTATCGATGTGGAGATCGTGATGAAGCCCCCCGATCAGCGAGACATGATCGCCGCCGAGGTGATCGAACTGTGGCGCGACGAGATCGGCGACATCGAGGGGGTCGACCAGATCACCTTCGAAGCCGAACGGGGTCCGGCCGGCTGGCAGCAGGATATCAGTGTGGATCTGAGTCATTCCGATATCGACATACTGGAAAAAGCCAGCCAGGCGTTTTTTGAACAGGTCGAGCAGTTTGAATCCACCCGGGATGTCAACGACAATTACAACCGGGGTAAGACGCAATTCGATTTCAAGCTGTTGCCCGAGGGGCGCCGTCTCGGCCTGACGCCGGCGATGGTGGGTCAGCAGGTACGCGATGCCTTTTACGGAGCTCTAGCCAAACGGCAGCTTCGCGGAACCAATGAAGTGGAAGTCAGGGTGAAGCTGCCCAAGGAAGAGCGAGAGGATATCTATCACCTCGAGGACTTTATGATCCGTGCCCCGGGTGGTATGGTTGTGCCCCTGCTGGATGTTGTCAGCGTGGAACAGGGGGAAGCGTTTACCAGCATCAACCGACGCGACGGACGGCGGGTTATCACCGTTGGCATGGATGCGGAACCGTCCAATGCCGTGGGACGGGTGCTGGAATCGATACAGACGGAGGTGCTACCTCAGCTGCGAGCCGACTTTCCCGGCATCACCTGGAGCTTCGAGGGAAGCACCGCCGAAATGCGGGAATCCACCCAGATGCTTTGGGGTGGTTTTTTCCTGGCGATGCTGGTGATATACGCGCTGCTCGCCGTGGCATTCCGCAGCTACGCCCAGCCGATGATCATCATGGGGGCGATCCCCTTCGGCATCGTCGGTGCCGTAATCGGCCATATTCTTTTGGGATACGATCTGTCGCTGGTCAGCCTGATGGGGGTTATCGCCCTGTCGGGAGTGGTGCTCAACGACTCGCTGATCATGATCGACTACGCCAACAAGAAACGTTCAGACCACTCAGCTTTTGATGCGATCCATGAAGCGGGCCTGCGACGTTTCCGCCCGATCATGCTCACCACCTTCACCACCTTTGGCGGGCTAACGCCGATCATCCTGGAGACCTCGCGGCAGGCCACCCACCTGATACCGATGGCGATCTCGCTCGGCTTCGGTATCATCTTCGCAACCTCGATCATCCTGGTTATCGTCCCTTGCCTCTATATGATCCTGGAGGATATCATCTCAGCTGTGAAAGGCGATATGGTTGCAGCCGGCTGATCATAGACTTATCCTACGGTATGGACACCAAGGAAATTGCTCAGGATACGATCAATATTTTAAAAAAGGGAAAGTACCGTACGCCGGATGGCAAGTGGATTGACCTCTCTGATGCATTGGAGCGTTGCAAACAACAGACCCGATGTTATAATCCCGAACAGCTGAATGCAATTTCTGACCATGTCCGGGTAAAAGCTTCAGAGGTCGACCGGGAAACGGAAATCGAAGTCAACAATGAGACCACCCTGGAAGGCAGCCGGCGTCTGGCCACCGGAGAGGAATTTGAAAAAATCGGAGTTCTCAATTTTGCCTCAGCCCGTAATCCCGGCGGAGGGTTCCTGCAGGGCGCCCGTGCCCAGGAGGAGAGCCTGGCACGGAGTTCCGGCCTTTTTGCCAGCCTGAAACAGTGTCCCTCCTATTATGAATATCACCGATCACACCGCAGCGCCCTCTATTCCGACCGGATGATCTGGTCGCCCGGATGCCCGGTCTTCCGCACCGATGACGGCACCCTGCTGGAGGAGTATTACACCGTCGATTTTATCACCAGCCCGGCCCCCAATGCGGGAGTCATACGGCGCAACGAACCGGAGAACAAATCAGAAATCGAACCGGTGCTTCGGGAGCGCAGTGCAAAGATACTGAGTCTGGCCGCGCATCACGGAAATGATGCCTTGGTCCTTGGCGCCTGGGGATGCGGGGTGTTTCAAAATGATCCGGAGAGGGTAGCCCGTATCTTCCGTAACCACCTCGGAAGAACCGGCTCTTTTCATAACCGGTTTAAGAAAGTGGTTTTTTCGGTGCTGGATACAAGCCGCCCCGGTGAGACGGTCATCCGGCCGTTCAAGGAGATGCTGGCATAATATCCGACCGGTTTTTTAAAACAGGGGGCTCCTATGGAGCCTTATTATTAACTACATATGGAATTCTATTTACAGGGCGGCTCCTTCGGAGCTTTGTTAATAACTGGAACTGGAATTCTATATACAGGATGCTCCTGCGGAGCCGTATGCTATAATTCGCCCTGGAATCTGTAACAAAAAAGCTCCTCCGAAGTAATATTATATCTCATGGCTCGCCGATGATTCTGCCGGAATGGTCGTTATAGTATTAGATGACAGCAATATGGAATCCAACCGAGCCCAGCCGTTCATGAAGATGCTAGCTTAATATCTGACCGGTTTTAAAAACAGGAGGCTCCTTCGGAGCCTTATGCTGTATATACCCTGGGACCAGTATTAAGTGAGCATCTCCTCTTTATCTTGTATCTAATAGCTCGTCAAGGATTCTCTCGAAATGGTCGACCTGGAAACAGGTGACAAAATCCCTTTCTCCCTCTACAAAATATATCAGCGGAAGCACCACGGGCTCCAGCGGAGCCCAACTGTTTGTAGATAATGCATAAACCCAAAAAACCGGCTCCGTAGGAGCCGCCTGTTCAGATGGAACAAAGAATCAATCGTTATTGGGATTCAAGAAAATCCACAATCGCCTGCCACACCGCCTCCATCTTGGATTCGCCTTCATTTTCCGATATGATCTCTCCGTCATCTTCGATTCCACAATAATGATCCCGGATCACTACCGAATGGCCCAGATCCTCCTCGATCTTGATCACCACCGGCATCAGCCATTTCCATGAAACGTGGAACTTCATATCCTCGATCGACAGGAACGCCAACGGAATATCCTTTACATCCTCCTGTTCGATTTTGATAGTACTGCCCATCAGGTCCACGATGAGCTGGTTGCCTTTTCTGATATCCTCGACCGTCATATCAATAAGAATTTTGTTTAGGATGATTGATGTGTATTCCCCATCAAATGCCTATTTAATTAACGGATTTTTCGGTAAATAGAAAATGACCGGCCTGTGTAAATACGTGGCATCAATAATCAAAATTGGTCACAAAATAGGCGGGCATGGTAAATGCGATACCACCATCCTCTGCAATATACTCGGTGAGAGCAGTTTCCGTTTCCGCAATCACCTCATCAACCTGCGCGTCATCCAGTTCGATGCCGGCCAGCGGGAACCACCCATCCACATCAGCCCGAATCATCTTTTCCACACTGGGAAAATCGGCCGTGATATCATACGACTTTATCACCGGTGATGAAAAACCGCTCTCCACAAACAGTTCTTCAAGATCGCCGGAATTTCCCAGTGTAAAGGGTGCTTTCAGGAATTGG
>JAWVYR010000093.1:0-8557 GCA_033722635.1 Balneolaceae bacterium
GCTGTTTCGATCACTTGGTCATACTGCTCCCGCGTGGTTTGCGTAACCTGCCCGATCGCGGATCCATCGATAGGGGTGATGCTCTCAAGCGAGGGATCACTCTCGGTTCCGAGAAAATCGGTTCCGGTGCTGGTGCCGATATTTTTCTTGTTGACGCCAAGTTTTTCTATAAATTCCATGCCTGCGTTATATTGGGTTAAATGAATGTGCGCGAAAGATACGGATAGTTTTTAAGTTTTAAAGCCCGGTTCGGCTGGCGGCAACAGTTGAACGGGCGCATGCAATAACCATACAACCTCAAAGAATTTCTTTCCATGCAGCCGGCATCCAACCGACAGCTGACGCTCCTTCGCAAGCTGGGCCAGAAAAAGTATCGCCAGAAGCACCGGCAGTTTATGGTAGAGGGGGAGCGGGCGGTTGAACAGGTGATCCGCCACGGCGGGGTGGAGCTGCTGGATCTCTATATGGATTTCGAGTCCGAGCTATGGAAAAGCACATCCTGGAAGGCTCATTGCGATAACAATCCCTGCTTCGGGATCGACCGCGGCGATTTCAGGGAGATCGCCGATACCGACAATCCGCAGGGGGTGATCGCCCGGTGTCGCATTCCGGGAGAAACTCCGTTGGAACGGATGGCAGAACGCAGCGGCGTTCTCCTGGCATCCGACCGTATCCAGGATCCGGGAAATCTGGGAACGATCATGCGAACGGCCGTCTGGTTTGGGGTCGGGGGGATCCTGTGCGGTAAGGGCACCGTGGATCTGTTTCATCCCAAGGTGGTTCGCAGTACGGCGGGATCCACCGGCGTGCTGCCCTACATCAATGGGGAGCTGGAGGAGCTGCTCCCACGGCTCGAACAGCTCGGCTGGGAAGTACTGCTTATGGATGCCGCACCGGATGCGACGGATCTCACAGAAGCCGGATTTGGCCCCAAATCGGTATTGGTGGTGGGAAATGAGGCGGCCGGGATCTCAAAGGATCTGAAAAAAAATCATCGCAAGCGGATTAAAATCGCCCGGATCGGCGGCCGTGAGCAGGTGGAAAGCCTGAATGCCTCGGTTGCCGCAGCGATCGCCATCTACAGTCTGACAGGGTCAAATTCTGGTTAAGGGCCTTTATAATTGATGGAACGCCGTATAATCGGCAAAATTCATCCCCAAAAAGAGGAACTAGGCATTGATTCTATTCCGGGGATTAGCTATCGTTAAACAAGGTCATCTACCATCGGTCATCTACTATCTTCGACGTTCTTTAAAAACCAAACCCCAAACTTCCATGCCCCGATCCAAGAAGCAGAAGAAGATCTTTGTACTAGATACCTCCGTTCTTTTATATGATTACGACGCAGTAAAAAACTTCGAAAAAAACGACATCGCTATCCCTATCACCGTCCTTGAGGAACTGGATATGTTCAAGAAGGGCAACGATGTGATCAATCTGCACGCCCGCGAGTTTATCCGCTATCTCGATAAAATATCCGACAAAAATCTGTTGCAACAGTGGATACCGCTTAACGGCCGATCCCACGGCAAGCTACGGGTGCTGAACAATGAAAACAGCGAGGTCGACGCGTCGGAAGTGTTCGGCAGCGAGAAGAACGATCACCGTATTCTCAACGCCGTACTGAAGCTGAGAGAGGATGAACCTGATAAAAAGGTGATTCTTGTCTCCAAGGACATCAATCTTCGCATCAAAGCCCGCGCCCTCAACATCGAGGCCGAGGATTACGAGTCGATACGTATCAAGGATATCGATCACCTTTACAAGGGGAAAACGGAGCTGAAATATGATGATTCCGATACGATCGATGCCCTCTACAACGAGGGGGCACTGGAACCGGAGGAGATCACCGAATCGACCCCGGTCAGCAATCATTTCTTCATATTGAAGAATCATTCCAGCTCAGCGCTGGGGTTTTACAACGCCCGAACCGGCAAGGTGGAGCCGGTCAAAAGGAGGAGCGCCTATGGCGTCACTCCGAGAAACGCCGAACAGACCTTTGCGCTCTCGGCGATCTTGAATCCGGATGTACTGCTGGCCACCATCACCGGGGCGGCGGGTACCGGTAAAACGCTGCTCGCCCTGGCAGGGGCCCTGGAACAGCGGCGCGATTTCAGGCAGATCTACATGGCCCGGCCGATTGTACCGCTGAGTAACAAGGATCTGGGCTATCTGCCCGGCGACATCAAGTCGAAAATCGATCCCTACATGCAGCCGCTCTGGGACAATCTCTCCTTCATCAAAAACCAGTTCCCCAACAAGAGCAAGCAGTATCAGAATATCGAGAACATGGTGGAGACCGAAAAGCTGCGTATCGTACCGCTGGCCTACATCAGGGGCCGAAGCCTCTCGAATATCATCTTTATCGTCGATGAGGCGCAAAACCTGACACCTCACGAAGTTAAAACGGTGATTACCCGCGCAGGGGAAAATACCAAGATCATCTTCACCGGCGATATCTACCAGATCGATACGCCCTACCTGGATGCCCAGAGCAACGGGCTCTCCTTCCTGGTCGACCGGATGCAGGGTAACGACCTGTATGCCCATATCAACCTGGAGAAAGGGGAGCGCTCGGAGCTTGCCAACATGGCCAGCAAGTTCCTCTGAGTGATGGTAGGCTGTTAATCAGCCGCAGGCTGGATTCAGTCAGAGGGTTACGATCTGCACATCCCCGATGCGGTGGCCGAGAAACCGCTCGGCCAGCTCCTGGAACCGCTGCGGGCGGTCGCTGACAAAGCACTGGAAATAGGGGTTGGTCTCTTCCTGCAGCAGATTCAATTCCGCCATGCGGTCGCGGGCCATGGCCGCTATCGACAGGGCCGAATCGATGATCTCGATATTCGGATCGTGCAGCACTTTTTTGATGGTCGCCTTCAGCAGGGGATAGTGGGTGCAACCCAGTATGAGGCTGTCAAGCTTTTCATCTTCAAAATCTTGCAGATAGATTTTGACGACCTCTTCGGCGACGGCGTTGTCGGTCCATCCCTCTTCGGCCAGCGGCACCAGCAGGGGACAGGCTTTCGAGCTGATGGTGACCTTCCCGTTCTGCTCCCTGATCGCTTTTTCATAGGCTTTTGAATGGATGGTCGCCAGGGTGCCGATCACGCCGATATGACGATGATTGGAAAATGCCATCGCTGCACGTGTACCGGCGGTGATCACATCAAGCACCGGCACCGATCCGGCTGCTGCTTCCACCTCGGCCCGGGCTGAAGCCGATACCGTATTGCAGGCGATCAGGATCATCTTCACCTTTTTTTTCAGCAGGAAATCGGTGATCTGGAGTGCATAATTTCGCACTGTTTCCTCCGACTTTATACCGTAGGGAACCCGGGCGGTGTCTCCAAAATAGATGATATGCTCGTGGGGTAGCGTGTTTCGCACCGCCTTGACCACCGTCAGGCCGCCGATACCGGAGTCAAATATGCCGATGGGTGCAGATGAATCCATCAATTCGATTGAGTATTGGGTGTTGATGGGAAGAAAAAAGATCTCTCCCACAAATCCTAATTTAAAAACGGCGTGCTATCACCACCGTCTTTTTGTAAACCTTCCGGCGGGAGGAGCTCGGATCACTGGCCTCAAACAGCACGATATAGATACCGATTCTGTTCCGGGTTCCCTGGTCGGTCCGCCCGTCCCATATCAGGGACCCTTCCAATCCCGCCCGTTTACCGTCGGCGAGTTTTCTTACCAGCCGCCCGTACCGGTCGTAGATCCGGACGTTCAACAGATAATCGGGCCGATCGAGGTGATAATTGATAAAGAGCCGATCCTCGAAACCGTCGCCATCCGGCGAGAAGGGATTGGGCGAAAATTCGATACCGGGCTCAACGGGCATCCTGCCGGGTTTCTGAAGAATGGAGTTGGCAGCCGCCGGTGTTCCGCCCTTCTTTTCACTGCTGGATCCCCAGTTTTCGGCATGGTTGGACGGACCGCGGGGATCGATCCGTTCCAGAGCAATACCGCGTGTGTCGGTCAGGTTGGGATTATGCCAGGATGACTCATAGAAAACGGAATCCACGATCACGCCGGAGCTGTCGGCCAGGTAGACGGCATCGTCCGAGGAGGCCAGCCCCAGACTGGTCCGGTCGATCCGGAATACCCGTTCTGGCGGAAGTTGTTCCAGGCTGAAATATTCCGCCATGTCACTGTCTGAAAAATGGGGATCCTCATCGGCATACAGGACTACCGGTTCACCCGGAGTGATCATCGCCGATATGGTATTGACAGGCTCGATCAGGCGGACCCGGCCTTTTTCATCGGGATGATCATGAATCCGAATTCCCTCAAGCGAGATCGGATAGGGGCGCAGGTTGATAAGTTCGATATATTCGCTCTGGTCAGGGATCCCGTCATCTGGATCGCGCAGCGGATCATACATGATCTCATTGATCGCCAGAGCACCGGGTTGAACCGGCATCGCCAGCGGAATGGAACGGGAATCAGCGACATTGCCCCGATAATCCGGCAGCTGTTCAACGCGGATAATTACGTCTCGATCCGGTGGAAATTCCGAGGGTGTCTCCAGGCGGAGCCGGTCGGCATGGAAAGGGTCGAAAAATATGACCGAAACCTCCTGTCCGTCGGCCAGAAATCGCGTGTCGCCGGACGGCCTCACAAACTCATCAAACCGAATTTCGATCTGGCCGGTCCCGTTGAGGTTGGCAAACAGCAGTTCCGCCGGCACTTTGTCGGGAGCGTGAACTGTGTTCCGTTTGCCCGCGGTATGGCCCGCAGCCGATTCACTGACCTGCCAGTTGGCGGAATCTCCGGAAGCCGATAGCGGATCCTTTCGTTCGAATGATCTTCCCGTTTTTCCGCCGATCCAGCGATCGTAGTACACGCTGTCGATAGCCGGGTGGTTAGGCGGACGCAGATGGATGGCATCGGTACGCCTGTTGAGGGAGGGAAAGGAGGTTAATGGCAGTACGGGTACCGTGGAGGCAAAGGAAGAACGCCCGTCGGCTAAAATAAGAAAGGTCTTCGGCTCCATCGTAGTACCGGCCGGGATGCGGGTTGTGGCAACAGCATCACCGAAAATCCATCCGGAAAGATCGATGAATTTTTCCGACCGGTTCCAGAGCTCCACCCATTCGCCGGTTGTATCATCCTCGAGATTGAGGAATTCATTGATCACCAGGTCCCCGGATTCAGCCTGCGAGTAACGTATATAGCGAATTTCACGGCTCCGAGGATGTATTTCATTGCCAAAGATATCGCGCAGATTTCGGATGGTTACCCGGTAGCGCATTCCCGACTGCAACTGTCGACCCAGTTCCAGCTTAAGGGTATCCTCCTCAAGGTTGATCGATTTTACAGGCAGATCGGGCTCCAGGGTTACGGTCCCGGGTCCGGCAGCGGAGGCAGGATCGATCTTTTCGGAAAAGAGAAATTCCAGTTCCCGGGACGAAAGGATCGTTATCTTCTGTAACTCCGGCGGCTGCTCATCGGACCCGATGGCGTTTTCACGGCCGGGTGTACCAAACGGCAGTGGAGACCGCGCCCAGTTCTCCTTGTGTATCGCAGAGAGCTTGATGGTTCGCCGTTCAAGGCTGCTCAGATCGGAAGCCCACCTCTTGTGATACTGCAGGGAGTCGAGCAATCTACCGTCGGCCCTGCGTATGATGATCCGGTCACCGCTGTTGTTCAGGGAGGGAAAGCGGTGGCCCAGATCGATCAGCCGTATATCGGGTGTCAGATCCTCCAGCGTGCGATCCGGAGCCAGTACAAGGTAGCTGCGGGGCGGCAAGATGATGGACTGCCCGGATAGGTGTTCACTTCTCCCGGTATTGTCGCTCAGGGTCCATCCCGACAGGTCGAACGATTCTGAGGTGGGATTGTACAGTTCGATATATTCGGTCAGACCTTCCGGGGGATCCGGGGAAAACTCATTGATAAAGACCTCGCCGGAATCGGCCTGGGTGATCCGGTAGTGGGTAAAGAGGGTGTCGGTTGACAAGGCATTGGAAAAAAGATCCGTCACCCCGTCGATGAACAACCGGTAGGTCATGGCATTCTCCAAAGCGGGAGATAGGGTGAGCCGAACTGAATCGGGCGGTAACCACTCGGCAGCGGTGATCGTCCGATTTCGGTTGAGGCGGAAATTTTCAACTCTTCGCCCCGAATGCCACTGCAGCCGCTCGTTGAATTTGAGCTGCAGGGTTACACTGTCCGCAATCTCCATATCGAGCAGCCGGGGAGCCTCTGTATCGACGCGGATGCGGTTCCCGGCTCCCGGCGATCCGCCTTTCGGGCCGGGTGCATCCCCCCAGTTTTCGGGGTAAAGGGAGGTTGCCTCCCCCGAGCGGCGTTCCAACGCCACTCCTTCGCCGCCCCAGGAGGGATGATAGGCCAGGGAATCGATCATCAGGCCGGAACGGGTGCTCAATTGGATGAGATCGCCGCTGTTGTTAAGTGCGGGAAAGGTGCTCCATTCGTAATAGGGGCCCGCCCCGAATTCCGCCGCCAGTTTGAGCGTGTCCGAGGTCAGCACCACGTAGCTGTGTGGTGTCATGGGCAGGGTGCTGTCCGCCAGGCTAAGCAGCCCGTTGCGATCGCCGGCATGCAGCTGTTTCATATCCAGGTATTGGTCGCTGCGGTTGAACAGTTCGACATACTCAACCTGCCCGTCGGGTGGATCATACCGAAATTCGTTGATGATGATATCTGCAGGCGCTGCCGGGCCGAAGATAAAGAAGGGAATAACAGCGTTGCCGGATAGCGGCTGGCCGTTCAGGTCGGTTATTCCCTCAACACGCAAATCATATTTGCCGGAAGGAAGTGGATCTGTAAAGGAAAGCCGGAGTGCGGATTCATGGATTCTCTCCACAGCTGCCGGTGTACCGATGCCCTGATCGACGGTGAACCGGTTGGGATCCAGGGAAGCTGGATCCAGAGCCCGATTGAAGGAGACCACGATTTCGGATAGATCAGCGGCCAGATCGGTGATTCGGAAGGGAGGCAGATCGATTTTAAAATCGAAATAGAACCGGTCGGACCGGGATGAGGTGAATTCGACCCGCAGCCCGAAATAGGAGGTCGTTGCATAGGTCAGATCGATGGTGGAGTCTCCGGCGTCGAACAGTTCTCCCAGGTAACCGCGTCCGACGCTCATCTGCCAGACACCATCCGCATCCCGGTTGACCCTGACCCGGTAACCTCCGCCCCGGTCACTGACGACGGTGGTATCCTGGAGCAGCGTCTCGGCTGCGGTTCCATCGTCGAATCGTACCAGTTTGAAATAATCATCGCCGGACTGGCCGACCCGAACTGCATAGCCGTTAACCGCTTCTTCCAGGTTTGCCCGGTCGCTAACCAGGAAGATCTCCGCCCGGTTGGATCCGGAGGGTTCAAATCCGTCGAATTCCACATAGAACTCCCAGGTGCCGGAAATACTGTGGGAGGGTGTGGAGAGGAACGCCGTTTCCGTGGTTACACTGTTGAGCCGGAGCAGATGGTTATCGTTTTTCAGTATGACTTCAAACTGATCGGTATCACCCTTCCAGGCGGGATTTTCGGTAAAGTCTCCATCCTCGAACCCATCCTCAAAATTGACACCCTGAGCTGCAACTTCCACAATCCCGGCCAGCAGGATGAGCATCATGCCCGATAAAAGTCCGATGCGCTTCACGATGAACAGTGTTAGTTGAAAGGGAATGTACAGAGGTCAGGCTGCACATTCCGAAGGACGTATAGTTGGTCAACGAGGAAAGACCGTAATACTCGTCTCTATCTATACAGATCTGATTCTGCGTCATTCCTTACAGTTTTTCCGGAAATTTTTTTTATCATTGATCTCTCGGTCCCAAGAGGCTCGGAATAAATTCAATATGGATATAGACAAGACAGTCCCTTTTCAAATACCCAATGTGAGTCACGGCTTGCAAACAGCCAGCGGGTTGCTCAAACTGGGTGAGGATGGCCTCGCCCTGGAGTTTGAGGTAAAAGACAGCCTGGTAGGAGTGTTGAAGTCCGGCGTCAGGGAAGTGGATATTCCCTATTCGAAGCTTGAATCGATTGAGTTTGAGAAGGGATGGTTCAGCGGAAAAATCATACTCGAAGGCACATCGATGCGTGTGTTTGAGGATCTGCCGGGGGTGGATGTGGCCACCTGTACTCTCAAGGTAAAACACGGGGATCGCAGGGAGGCCGAAAAACTTATTTCCAGGGCCCGGCTGGCGCTTTCGGAACACCGGTTGAATGAGATGGGAGATGCGGACTAAAGATAATCCTTTTTCACCAGCAGTTCGGCATTGAGGACGGCTCCCCCCGCAGCTCCCCGTATCGTATTGTGGGCCATGGTGACGTAGGAGAGGTCAAATACGTGCCCCTCCCTCAGTCTGCCGATGGCGGTCTGCATCCCTTTTTCCCGGTCGGCGTGAAGTCGAGGTTGCGGAAACCGCTCCTCTTCATAGAGGCGTATCGCCTGTTTGGGGGATGAGGGCAGCTCCAGATCGGCGATCGGATCGACCCAGCTGTTTACCGCTTCTTTAACCAGGCTGATATCTTCGGGATGTTCCCTGAGGTTGACCGACACCGACAGCAGGTGGCC
>JAWVYR010000094.1:0-8499 GCA_033722635.1 Balneolaceae bacterium
GGAGGGAAACGTGGAGCTGGCGGCTGAGATGCTGGGCCGCAACTATATGCTCAACGGCACCGTGGTGCATGGAGACAAGCGGGGAAAGCAGATCGGATATCCAACCGCGAATATCAAGCCGGAGCATCCCAAGAAAGTGATACCCAAAAGAGGAGTTTATGCGGTCAGGGTACGGGTGGATGGTGAATGGAAAGGGGGTATGATGAATATCGGATACCGCCCCACCTTTGAGGAAGAGGGTGTGACCCTGGAAGTGCATATTTTCAATTTTGATGAGGAGATATACGGCAAGACCGTTCAGGTACGGTTTGTTAAAAGACTGAGAGAGGAGAAAAAATTCGATGGAGTGGATGAGTTGAAAACGCAGTTGGCCGAGGATGAGAAACAGTCGCGGGATATACTGGGAGAAGCATCTTGAAGATTCGGCTATCTATCTTTCTAACGATAACGCAACCGGTTTCTGCCTGCACCCGTTAGCCGGATAGCTTTTGGCAGAATATCGGGCGGGGATACCGGGCCGAAGGCCGTTGAAAAGGTTCGTTTTAGCCTGCTTGAATAATTGCATGCGACGGCATTAAAGCTTATCTTTGGGGGCTGTATAGAAGAAAGAAATAAGCAGTAGCAATTAGACGAATAAGAACTGAAAAAGAACATGGCCGTAACAAAAGAACGAAAAGAAGAAATTGTGGAAAAATACGGCGATTCGAAGGAGGATACCGGATCGACCGAGGCGCAAATCGCGCTGTTTACCGAACGGATCAATGATCTTACGAATCACCTCAAAGATCATGAAAAAGATCATGCCTCACGGCGGGGTCTGTTGAAGTTGGTGGGCAAGAGAAGGAGATTGCTCAACTATCTCAAAGAGAACGATATTGAAAAATATCGTGAATTGATTGCTGATTTGGGTATACGAAAGTAACCTTGGTTTTAGGAGGGCACGTCATACAACGTGCCCTTTTGTTATATGAAAGGGAATAGAGATCGTAGCAATTTTTCCTGCCTGAATGCACGCCGGCTGCATCCGATCCTGAAGAGTCGGCTTATCAAATCATCTAGTTAATAATTGAAACAATCATTGGTATTATGAAAAAAGAATTTAAAAGTGTTGAATTTGCACCCGGTAAAGAGCTGTCTATCGAAACAGGCAGACTGGCCAAACAGGCCGATGGTGCCGTGGTGGTAAAAATGGGAGAGACCATGGTTCTGTGTACGGCCGTAAGCGCCGAGGAGGCGAAGCCCGGGCAGGATTTCTTCCCGTTGACAGTAGATCTCAGGGAGAGCTTTTCTGCCGGAGGTCGTTTTCCCGGCGGGTTTATCAAAAGGGAAGGCCGGCCGTCGGATAAGGAGATCCTGTCGAGCCGGTTGATCGACCGCAGTCTGCGTCCCCTTTTCCCGGATAAATATTACAACGAAACACAGGTTATCTGCAATGTGATCTCCTCCGACGGGGAGAACGACGGCGACGTGCTGGGCGGCGTAGGAGCCTCGGCAGCACTCCACATTTCAGACATCCCGTTTGACGGTCCGATTGCGGAAGTGAGGGTTGGAAGAGTGGACGGTGAGTTTATTATCAATCCCACCATCTCGGAGCTCGAAAACAGCGATATCGATATGATCGTCGGCGGTACCGCTGAGAGCGTCATCATGACCGAGGGCGAGATGAAGGAGATCTCGGAGCAGGAGATGCTGGATGCGCTCAAGGCCGCGCATGATGCGATCAAAAAGCTGTGTGAATTCCAGGAGGAGCTGCGCAATGAATACGGCCAAACCAAACGGGTGTTTGTTCCCGAGCCGGTTGATGAGGAGCTGAAGAATAAAGTATACGATCTGGCCGAACAGTCGATCCGTGATATTGTGAGCACCGGCCTGAACAAGGAGGAGTATGGCGACCGCATCTCGGAGGTTAAGAAGACCGTGGTCGAAAAATTGACCGAGGATGAGGAATATGAAGAGGAAGAGGATACGATCAAGAACATTGTCAGCAAGATCGAAAAGGATGAGCTTCGCGCCCTGATCCTGAATGAAAAGCGCAGGATCGACGGAAGGAATCCCGAGGATATCCGTGATATCTGGACCGAGGTGGGCTATATGCCGCGCACCCACGGCTCCGCGATCTTTACCCGCGGCGAGACCCAGGCCCTGGTTTCAGTGACGCTGGGTACCAAGAAGGATGAGCAGGCGATCGATACGCTCTTTTATGAAGATGCTAAACAGTTTATGCTCCATTATAACTTCCCGCCCTTCAGCGTGGGCGAGACCGCCTTCTTGAGAGGCCCGGGACGGCGCGAGATCGGGCACGGCCACCTGGCCGAACGAGCGTTGCGCATGATGATGCCGCCTTTCGAGGAATTCAGCTATGTGATCCGGGTGATTTCCGATATTCTTGAATCCAACGGTTCCTCCTCGATGGCCTCGGTCTGCGGAGGCTCGATGGCCCTGATGGACGGCGGGGTACCGCTGAAGAAACCGGTGGCCGGAATCGCTATGGGCATGATCGTCGGTGAAGAGGATTCGGTTGTGCTTTCCGACATCCGAGGTGAAGAAGATTTTATGGGCGATATGGACTTCAAGACTGCCGGCACCAAGGATGGCATCACCGCCTGCCAGATGGATATGAAGGTAAGGGGCATCTCTTTCGAGGTGCTGGAGCGGGCACTTGAGCAAGCCCACCAGGGAAGGATGCATATCCTTGAAAAGATGGCTGAAACCATCTCGCAGCCGCGTGAACAACTCTCAGAACATGCGCCGCAATTCCTCACCATGGAGATCGAAAGCGATGATATCGGTTCGGTGATCGGTCCCGGCGGTAAAGTGATCCAGACCCTCCAGAAGGAGACCGATACCGAGATCTGGGTAGAGGAGGATGATGAGCGCAACAAAGGCATCATCACCATCACCGCCGATGATCTTGAGAAAGCTGAAAGCGCCAAGAAGCGGATTCAGGGGATCGTCGGACATCTGGAAGAGGGAGCAACCTACCAGGGTGTAGTGAAGGCGATCAAGGATTACGGCGCCTTTGTCGAGATCGTACCCGGTAAGGATGGCCTGCTGCATGTATCGGAGATCAAGCATGAGCATGTCAAGAATGTCCGGGATGAACTCTCCGTCGGCGACGAAATCGAGGTGAAGCTGCTGAAAGTGGAACACGGAGGCAAACTGCGGCTCTCCCGAAAGGCGCTGCTACCCGAAAACGGGGATGAGCAATCTCAGTAAGCGACCGTCTATTTCTTCACAGCTATAGTATGAGCAAGGCGCCATTTCCCTGCTGAGGGGTGATGGCGTTTTTATTTAAAAGCGAATTGTGGAATTTTCAACTGAAAGGTAATCCCTTGTATGAGTTCAGCGCAAAAAGTGAATGAGATCGATTTTGTAGAAAAAACAACACTGGAAAATGGGCTGAAGATCGTCACCGAGCTGGTGCCCGGCGTCAAAAGCGTCTCGATCGGCATCTGGGCGAAGACCGGCAGCCGCAACGAGAACGACAAGCAGGCGGGCATCACCCATTTCCTGGAGCACATGCTTTTTAAGGGCACCGAAAGCCGCTCATCTTTTGATATCGCACTGAGCATGGAATCGGTGGGCGGCTACCTGAACGCGTTTACTTCATCAGAATACACCTGTTACTACTCCCGCTGCCTGGACACCCAGCTCGAGCGGGCCCTGGACGTACTTTCCGACATGGTGCTGCACCCATCCTTCCCGGAAAAGGAAATTGAAAAAGAGAAGATGGTGGTGATCGAGGAGATGAAGATGTACCGCGACAGCCCGGAGGAGTATCTCTTCGAGGAGTTCAGCGGAAAGGTGTTCGGCGATCACCCCCTGGGCCGCCCGGTAATCGGTTACGAGGATACCGTCTCCGATTTTGAACGCCAGGATCTCTACGACTATATGCAAGAGCGATACCAGCCCTGGAACCTGCTGGTTTCGGTAGCCGGGAATATGGAACACGATGAGGTAGTGAAGCTGGTGCGCAGCTACTTCGGGAACCTGGAAAGCGAACAGAGGACGCAGACCGATCAACCCTTGCCCGATTACAAGACTGGTGAGTACAAGCTTACCAAACCGATCGAACAAACCCACCTCATACTGGGCCGACGTGCGCTCGACTACGATCACGACGATAAATACCTGTTGCTGCTGGCGAACACCATCCTGGGCGGGGGGATGAGTTCCCGTCTGCATCAGAATGTCCGGGAGAAACACGGCTACTGCTATGCCATCAACACCTTCAACCAGTCCTACTCCGATACCGGCCTGTTCGGTATCTATGTGGGAACCGATCAGAGCTATGTGGATCATGTGCGCGAGCTGATCTTCAGGGAGCTGAAGACGCTGCAGGAGGAGACCATTCCGGAAAAGGAGCTGGGGGAAGCCAAAGCGCAGCTAAAAGGCAAGCTTCTGCTGTCACTGGAGAGCATGAGCAACCGAATGTCGAGACTGGCCAAGAGCGAGCTCTATTTTAACCGGTTCGTCACCCTCGATGAACTGATCGGAAATATCGACGGCGTAGAGGCGGAGGATGTGCTGGCGTTTTCCCGTGATTTCTTTGACCAGTCGCTTTTTTCGGAGGCGCTCCTGCTGCCGGAAAACCGTACCTGAATCTTCGACGAATTCCTGTCTGCTTCGACTGAATTTTTTTATCTTCCGAATCGAAAATCAATAAACTAAATCCCGAATGATCTATATCAGAAATCTTGCCGACCATGAGGGTGAAGATGTCACCCTGAAGGGTTGGATTTATAACCTGCGCGGAAGCAAGAATCACTTTTTTCTAGAGCTCAGAGACGGAACCGGGATCTGCCAGTGCGTGGTCTCGAAAGATGATGTGGATGAGGAGATTTGGGAGGCAGCCGATACGATCCGCCAGGAGAGCTCGGTGGCGATTACCGGAAAGGTAGTGGCAGATGAGCGAAGCGAAGGGGGGTATGAGCTGCATGTGACCGGGTTGAAGATCTACCAGGTGGCCGAGGATTATCCCATCACTCCCAAAGAGCATGGCGTGGAATTCCTGATGGAGAACCGCCACCTCTGGCTCCGCAGCAGCCGGCAGTGGGCCGCTATGCGGGTCCGCAATGAGATCATCTGGGCGATTCACACGTTCTTCCAGGAGAAAGGTTTTGTGCAGATGGATGCCCCCATCTTCACGGGAAACGCCGCAGAAGGTACGACCACCCTGTTTGAGACCGAATATTTCGATGAGAAAGCTTATCTGACACAGTCAGGTCAGCTCTATGGAGAGGCGATGGCGATGGCGCATGGACTGATCTACACCTTCGGTCCCACCTTCAGGGCGGAGAAGAGCAAAACCAGGAGGCACCTTACCGAGTTCTGGATGATCGAACCGGAGATGGCATTCTATGACCTGGAGATGAACATCGAGCTGGCCCAGGATTTTATCCAGGCGATCGTCCGGCAGGTGCTGGAAAACTGCAAAAAGGAACTTGAGATTCTGGAGCGGGATACCGAAAAACTGGAGAAGACGGTGAATTCCGACTTCCCCAGGATCAGTTACACCCAGGCGGTTGAAAACCTGAAGAGCAAGGAGACCGAGGAGATGCTGGATGAGATGGCGGAATCTCGTCGTCAGGAATATCGGGACTTGGAGGATGAACGAGAGGAGCTCGAGAAGGAGCACGGCTCCGCCAAAAAGTGGCGGAAAGCGCAGATCGATCAGCGTATTATGGATATTGCCGGCCGGCTGGATGAGATCGAGGAGGATCTGCGCAACATCCCCGAATGGAAACAGTCGGCCCTGAACTTCGAGTGGGGCGAGGACTTCGGCGGCAGCGACGAGACGATCCTGACCAAAAAATTCGATACGCCGATCATTGTTCACCGCTACCCGGCCGAGGTAAAGGCGTTCTATATGAAGCGGGATCCGGAAGATGAGAAGCTGGCCCTGGCGGTTGATGTGTTGGCCCCGGAGGGATACGGAGAAATCATCGGAGGGAGCCAGCGGGAGGATGACCTTGAAACGCTCAGGAAGCGGATCCGGGAGCATGACCTTTCAGAGGATCTCTTTAACTGGTATCTCGACCTTCGTCGATACGGAACCGTGCCCCATTCAGGTTTTGGACTGGGACTGGAACGGACCGTGGCCTGGCTTTGCGGGCTGGATCATGTGCGCGAGACGATCCCCTTCCCCAGGATGCTGGGCCGCCTGAGGCCATAGTTCAGTTACCCGTATATAGGGATTTAATTATTTGTTACAAGCGGGCCGGTGATATAAATAGAAATCACTCCTTTTAACCAATAACGCATAACGAATAACCAATAATCAACAACAAGGTTGGCCAAAAAAACCAGCATAGAGCTATACAAGGAGGCACGGGAGGACCTGACCTCCGGCCCGGGCCGACCGGTCTATTTTTTCAGCGGTGACGAGGAATTTTTCCTGGACCGGCTGCAACAGGCGGCGGAGTCGATGATCCCGGCCGATCAGAAAGATTTCAACTATGATCTGCTGTATGGAGCGGAGGTCACCCCCGAGCGGGTGTTATCGATCGCCCGCAGCTATCCGATGATGGCCGAACAACGCCTGTTGATTGTACGCGACTTCGATAACCTCTCCAGTCCGGTGCCGGAAGGGGATGGTTCGGGAGGAGGGATCAACGACCTGATACCCTACCTGGAATCCCCTAATCCGTCGACCCTTCTGATCCTAATCGATTCCAGTAAACCGGCCGGAAATACACGGATCGGCAAAGCCATCCGGAAAAACAAAAAGGTCGGGTTTTACGAGTTCAAGGAGGTGCCCGACTACCGGCTTCCCGACTGGGTAATCGACTGGACCAAGCATCATCACAACAAGAGAATTGATCCCGGAGCAGCCCAGCTCCTGGCTCAGTATGTGGGCAACAGCCTGCAGCTACTGTCCACAGAAATAGATAAAGTGTGTACTTTTGTAGACACTTCCGAGACCATTACCGAGAGCGATGTAAAAAATGTGATCGGCCAATACAGGGAGTATTCGGCGTTTGAGCTGAAAGATGCCCTGATTGAGCGGGATCTGGAGGATGCCCTCTATATTGCGGAACAGATGTTGCAACACTCTAAGAACAACACGGGAGAAATCATTCGAACCGTGGGGTTCTTTTACAGCGTGTTTTCCAACATCTGGCAGATTCGACGTCTTGCTGAAAAGGGTAATACGAAAGAGCAGATACAGGAATCGTTGGGCATCAGCAACAGCTGGTATTTCAACAAGCTCTGGCAGGAATCGTCGAATTATCATCTTCACGAAATGCCGCGTGTTTTCGAGGCCCTGCTCGATGCCGACCGGGCATCCAAAGGGTTCTCAACCATGGACCCCGCTACGATACTTCTCCTGATGATTAAGCGGATCATCAACTGAAAGAGGCGACAGCTTCGGTTTGATGGACGCGAGAATCACAATCGCAACATCATTTGCAGGGGAATATCATTATGCTGGCACTGGCCGATAAGAAGCTTTCAACACTGAGCGACGAAGACCTGATGGAGCATTTCCAGGCAGGTAAAGAAAAAGCATTCAATATTCTGGTAGAGCGCTACAAAGACCGTCTTCACAATTTTCTGTACCGTTACACCCACAATCACCAAGATTGTGAGGACCTGGTGCAGGAAACCTTTCTTCGGGTGTACCGAAGCCGGCATTCTTACGAGCGCATCGCCCGTTTTTCCACCTGGATGTACACGATCGCCCTGAATCTTGCTAAAAGCCTCTACAAGAAAAAGCAGCGCATGACCACCGTTACCATCCACAAGGATCCGAACGATTCGGAAGACCGAAAGATGGAGATCGAGGATACCGCTGTACTACCGGATGTCTCGCTGCATCAGAAAATGTGCGTGGACAAGCTCGAAAAGGCTCTCAAGGAGCTGAAAGAGGATTTCCGGGAAGTGGTGGTATTGCGTGACGTCCAGAATCTTTCCTACGAGGAGATCGCCGAAATCACCGACCTGCCCATGGGTACGGTGAAATCCCGAATAAACCGCGGCAGGGCCCATCTGCAGGAGCTTTTGGTCTCCTACGTCTATCCGGAAACAAAATAGTCTCAACCGAGTAAAAGGGTTAAGAATACCTGTATCTGCGAATGTAGAACCCTTTTACTTATGGAAAAGACAGATTTTGAGCGGGATGAGGTGATGATGGCCTTTCTCTGCGATTATATCGACGGTGAACTCAGCGAATCCGAGAAAAAGAGTTTTGAATCCTATCTGATGGAACATCCCGGGTCTATGAAATATGCCCGCAAGGTGATAGCCGGACGAAAGGCCCTGCAACAGTTTGGAAAAAAGATCAAGGCCCGTCCCGGTTTTGAAGCCCGGTTGGCCCTTCGCATCGCCATGGACAACGATCGCCAGCGCACCCTCTCTCACTGAATAACGACCCAACAGAAAATCTATCCGGGTTGTTCAGTAATCCAGCAGCTCATCCATGATCTTCTGCATGCGATGGGAGGCAAGGTACCCCTCCTCAAGCTTCCGGTTGAACGGGACCGGGGTATCGATCGA
>JAWVYR010000095.1:0-8460 GCA_033722635.1 Balneolaceae bacterium
ATCGGCATGGCGATCATCGGGCTGTTGATCACGCTGGGTATTGCAGCAGCTACGGACCGTTTCACACGAAAAAAGCTCGGGGAGGAAGAAGTGGAATTTGTCATCGAACGGGTGGATCAGGATGAATAGCGGTAAACAATCAACAAAAGGCTCGCTGTACCTTATACCCACCACCTTGGGCAAGACGCCCGAGAACAACACGATCCCCGATTTCGTGCTTCGAAAAATCAGGGAGCTGGATTTTTTCGTGGTCGAAAATATAAAATCTGCGGTGCGCTACCTGCAGTGGGTGGGCGACACGGTGCCCGAATATGAGATCGAGTTCCGGGTATTGAACAAAAAGACCCCGGTTCACGAAATCACATCGTTTCTCAAGCCTCTGAAGGACGGCACCGATGTGGGGCTGATGTCGGAAGCGGGTTGCCCGGCGGTGGCCGATCCCGGCTCGGAGCTGGTCAGGCTGGCCCACAGCAGCGGCATCCGGGTGGTGCCGATGGTCGGGCCTTCATCCATCCTTCTGGCGTTAATGGCTTCCGGCATGAACGGGCAGCAGTTCGCCTTTCACGGATATCTGCCGATCGATAGTGCGGCGCGGCGCCGGCAGCTTAGGAAGCTTGAGCAGGAATCGATGCAGAACAACCGAACACAGATCTTCATGGAAGCCCCTCAGCGAAACGATGCCCTGTTGAATGATATCCTGGAAAGCTGCCATCCCGAGACACGATTTTGCACCGCCACCAACCTGACCCTGCCAGATGAACAGGTGATCTCCAGATCGATTGATGATTGGAGGAAATCTGAAGAGATTGCTCTCGGAAAGAATCCGACCCTCTTTCTGCTGCACCGCAGCCCATAAAAAAGCCCGTCCGGCTATCCGAACGGGCTCCATTTTCTTTCGAAAATTGACGAATCTGTCAGGCTCCGGCTTCCTCGAGCATGTTCACGATTTCATCGTGATGATAGTAGTTGGCCTGATCCTTGGCCGACCATCCCCGGTCGTCAATAACGTCAACGTCACTTTTATGCTGAATCAAATTTTGAACAATAGCATGATGGCCATTGCTTGATGCCCAATAGATCGGGCTGGTGCCCCGATTATCCCGAATGTTTACATCCGCTCCGTTATCGAGCAGTAATTTTACAATATCATTATGTCCGTGCTTTGCAGCCTTGAGTAGAGCGGTACGATTGTGTTCGTCACTGGTGTTGACATCGATACCCTCTTCCAACATTGACTTCACGGTATCGATGTCTCCATTCTCGGCGGCATCAAGAAAGGTTTCGTCGTTCATAAGCTATACCTCCATGTGTTATAATTAAAGGTAGGTAGTCACCTAATATTGTAATTGATTGGCACCTTATAGTCAAACAAAAAGAGGCCGATTTCCGGGAAAAAAAGATCCACCTTCGATCGGCCCTTTATTGAAAGACGGTCGCTTCCTCAGCGTACGGTTCGGCCAAGAAGTGAGAGCATGACGCTAATCCAACCCCAGCACACTCACGCCCTGTTCAAAGGTCACATCCACCGGTATACTCTGCTCCGACAGCCGGTCGAGCGAACGCTGCAGCTGTTCGCCCACCACCGCATATTTTTTCACAAAATTTGATACCCCTTCATAGTCGCCGTCTCCCTGCATCACCAGGATCTTTCGCGACAACTCGTTGGCCGCCTCCTCGATCCGGTCGAAGTGGACCCGGTAGGTGTTGCTGCTCTCGTCAAAGGTGAACGCCTCCATCTCCTTGAAAAAGTTGAACCGTATCAGGTTTGCCTTTCCGTGGGCACTGGCCATACCGAACCGGATGGAGCGAAAAATACTGGCCATGAACGTCACGTAATTGTCTTCGATGCTGCCCTCATCGACCATCCCCTTCTTGCGCAGCTGCGATACCATATAGAGTCCCAGGACATCGGCTTTGCCCTCCTCAAGGGCCGAAGCGTGATCTTTCAGCGCTTCGCGTACCGTGCCTTCGCCGGTGATTGTATTCTTGATTCCCAGCCCGTGGGCCACCTCATGGAACATGGTATTTCCGAAGAATGCATCGAAGGTGATATGTTCGCGCTGTTCTTCGGCAATCAGAACGCCCGATATCGGTATGAGAATCTGGTCAAACTTGGCCCGCATCGCATTTTTCAGCTGCAGCCGCCGGGTTCCCTTCTTAAGCTGCACCTCCTCGTCGTTGGGCAGGTTAATGGCGATCGTCTTGGAGCCGGCATTGGCATCCCCGGCGTAATAGATCGCATCATAAGCACCCAGGTCGGAGTCCCTTCCCGGCGTCTCCTGCTTGTACGGATCCGGAACCGGCAGCCCCTTCTGAAGCTCGGGCAATACTGTGGCGTACTTCGAGAGCCGTTGGCTCCATTTCAGGTCCTTGATCAGCACGAATGTTTCATGAGCAGCCTTGTAACCGAAAAGCTGATCCTCGTAGGTCTCGATCGGTCCGATCACCACATCGATTACATTGTCTTTCATATCCATCCAGGCCAGATCGCTGGGCTGATAGTTGTCGGTCAGCAGCGCTTCGGCACGGAGATTCAGATATTCTTTCAGCCCCGGGTCATCGGCCAGCCGGGCGGCCTCTCTCAATTTCTCCGCAGCCGCCTTGTGCTGTGCGGCAAATACCTGGTGATAGGGCACCGTCATCAGGTTTCCGCTGTCATTCCTGCGCACCAGTGTATACAGATCATCTTTGGTTTCCGACTCCCAGGCTTCAAACTCCTCTTTGGTGATGTCGGCAGGATAGAAATTGGCGCCGGCCGGCTTCTCCCCCACTCCATCTACAAAAGGCTCGTTACCGTTGAGGCGGTCCCAGGGACCGTAGTTGATCTCGGCAAACCGCATCACCTTCGGATCGTCGATTTGCTCCATCAGCATCTGCTTCTCGCCGTAAGCTTCCAACCAGAACACTTCATCCATCGCCTTTCCCGCCTCGATCAGCAGCGGTATCATCTTCCTCTGGTTTTCATTCAGGGAACTGAGGTCTGCAGTCAGCCGAAACGAAGTATACTGATCCAGGCGATTCTCGATTGAGATCGCATCGGAGTCGGTTGATCCGGGAGCACATCCTTGCAAAAATATCGTTATGATTGTAGCCAAGATAGAAATATTGATAAGCAGATTGCGGGATTCCATGTCCATGGTCGGGTTGATTAAAATGTGAGTCCAAAATAGAAAAATACTGTTGAAATTCATCAGCCTTATACCCCCTTATTCCCTTTCAATTTGCTGATCAATGATAAAACCTATTCCAAAATCATTTTATCGGTAATTTTTGTGTCAAATTATTATTTAAGTTGAATTTTAGTATATTTTAGCGACTTGTACTGTGTATTTTGATGCTGCAAAACTTATCAGACCGTTATTAAATAGTGAAAAAAGAGAACCCCCTGCAGCCCGATCTTGCCATCTTTGGCCGATGCATGGGCCTTATCCTGGCCCTGATGCTTGTGGTACCCTTTTCCGCTGCCGGCCAGCAGAATATTCTTGAACGGATCTCCACGGCGCAGCGCAGCGACGGCATGGGCCATGTAGTTCGATTCCACCTGACGGAATCCACCGATTCCTTTAAAGTCTTTCAACCCAGCCTGTCACTGATACAGCTTACGCTTTACAGCGATGAAATCGATACAACCGATATCGCCCTGCCTGAGGATGCACAGCTTTTCGACGAGATAAGTTTTTACGACATCCCGTTCGGTATCGGCGTCGATCTGTATGTAGCCGAGGGACACTATTTCGATGCTGGACTTTATCCGGATGGAGAGAGCAGGGACCTGCTGCTCGGGCTGACGAACACCTCCCGGAAAAAGCTGGAATACCTTACCGAAGGTCTGGAACCTGTGATCTGGTCACGGTTTACCGTAACGGAGGAAAGCCTGCTGGTGGGTAACGGTTCCACCGAACCGGCCAACGGCATCAATGATGACAACTACTGGAAAGTGAAGGACAAGCTGAAGTTTGATGTAGTGGTGATCGATCCGGGCCATGGCGGCCATGATTCGGGTTCGGTGGGGTACAAGAACACCTACGAGAAGGATATCGTGCTTGCTATCGCCAAGAAAGTCGGGGGATATATCGAAGAATATCTTCCGGACGTTAAGGTGGTGTATACCCGTGAAGACGACCGGTTCGTCGAACTGGAGGAGCGCGGCAGCATCGCCAACCGCAACGAAGGGGACCTGTTTGTATCGATTCATTGCAACTGGCACAGCAACCGCTATGCCTACGGCTCCGAGGTCTATTTTCTGGGACATACCCAGAGCGAGGCCGCCCTCGATGTTATGAAACGGGAAAACAGTGTGGTAAACCTCGAAAACGGCAGCGAACCTAAAGAACTTACCCAGGAAGAGCTGATCATCTACGAACTGGCCAACGCCGGCTACATGGCTACGAGTGAGAAGGTTGCCGGTATGATGGAGTACCAGCTTGACGAGCGAGCCCAGCGCCGCTCACGGGGGGTAAAACAGGCGGCATTTATCGTGCTCTACCACGCTTCGATGCCGGCTGTACTGGTAGAAGCAGGTTTTATCAGCAATCCCAGCGAGCAGCGCTACCTGACCAGTGACCGGGGTCAGGCGATCGTCGCATCCGCCATCTTCCGCGCTATCAGGGATTACAAAGTGGAGTACGAGAAGAGTCAGCATTTCACCAACACCAACTGACCCACATCGTGGATCCTATAATCATCGGCGTTGCCGGAGGAAGCGGCTCGGGTAAAACCACGGTAGTGAGCCATATCATCGAGACGATCGGTGACGAGAATATCGCCCTGCTGGAACACGATGCCTATTACCGCGACCTGAAACACCTTCCCTTCGAGGAGCGGGCCGACCAGAATTTCGATCATCCCTCCGCCCTGGAGACCGAACTGATGATCCGTCATATACGGGCGATGAAAGAGGGATATCAGGTGGAGGTGCCGATCTACGATTTCTCCAAGCATATCCGCAAGGAGGAAACCCGGGAGGTGGATCCCAAAAGGATCATCCTAATCGACGGCATCCTGATTCTGAGCGAGAAGGAACTTCGCCAGCTGATGGATATCAAGATCTTTGTGGATACCGACGATGATATACGGCTGCTCAGAAGGATCCAGCGTGATATCGTGGAGCGCGACCGGAACCTGGAAGGGGTTCTCGAGCAGTACCAGAAGTATGTCAGGCCGATGCATCTCGAATTTGTGGAACCCAGCAAACGTTATGCCGACATTATCATTCCCCACGGCGGAGAGAACGAAGTGGCCCGGAACATGGTGATCGCCCTGATAAAGAACAAGTTGTAATCAGCGGCTTATTTTTAAAAGGCGCTGATTCAAAAATTTAAAATCGTTCTCGGTGCTACTTCCTAAGTGCTTAAAAAGTGACATCCTCCAGAAGAATCCGGTTTCTCACAGGTAGTCGTCCAGGAATTTTTTCAACCCCTCGAACACCAGCATCGGCCTGATCTTGCCATCCACACCGCAGATATCCCGAACTGTTTCTGCATTTCCCCCCGTATAAAACAGATCAAATTTTCCGAATTTATTCAGGTTTCTCTCAAGCGCTCCGCTGAACGCATCCCGCAGCATCCCGCTGATTCCCCATTGAAGGCTGGTCTCGGTCGACCGGCCCGGCCAGCGGTCCGGAACCTTACGGATCACCTGGGGCAGCGCAGAGGCATACTGGGCCATTCCCTGTTCGAGCATCGATAGCCCCGGCATGATCACGCCTCCCCTGAACACCCCGTCTGCTTCCATGAAATCGACGGTACAGGCTGTACCGGCATCGATGACGACGGCGGCCTTCCGGGTCTGGGCGACCGCACCGTAACAGCTGAAAAACCGGTCGATGCCGAGCGTATCCGGAGTTTGATAGTCCAGCAGGTCGCGTGGAATATCCTCGATCCGCAAGACACGAATGCGATCGGTCTGCAGCTCCATTTTGATCGCCTCAGTGGCTTTCTCCACCACGCTCGACACAATGATATATTCAAAATTCCGGCTGTGCCTGTTGATCCAGTCCAGCAGATCGGCGGCCCGGTCAAGGCCAAAACGCTCCGGCACCTGCCAGTTCAACCCGTCGTGAAATGCCGCCTTGATCGAGGAGTTGCCCACATCGATAAAAAGAATATTTTCGGTACCCGGAATTTTATCATGTTCACGTTTGCTCATATCGGTGTATTGCATTAACATTGAACCAGCAACCAATATAAAACTGAATGTAATGAATCTGGATTCCAAATCAGCGATTGTGACCGGGGCGAGCAGCGGTATCGGCCGCTCTTTCAGCAGGGCGCTTGTCGAAAAAGGAGCCACCGTTTACGGCCTGGCCCGCAGCCTGGACAAACTCAAACGGATCAGCGACGAGCTGGGCAAGGCGTTTATCCCTGTTCAGATGGATGTGACCAGCCCTGAACAACTTGATCAGTGGGTGGAGGAGACCTTCGACGGCCAGCTGCTGCCGGATATCTTGGTCAACAATGCCGGTACCGCCTCATTCGGGGAGGTTGAAGAGCTCTCGTTGAAGGACTGGGATACGATGATCGAGACCAATATCTCCGGCATCTTTTATGTAACCCGATTGATTACACCGCTGATGAAAAAAAACGGTGCGGTCTGCCATATCGTAAATATCTCCTCGATCGCCGGCCGCATTGGGAATCCGCAGCTTACCGGCTACAACGCATCGAAGTTTGCCGTGCGCGGCTTCAGTGAGGCGCTATTCAAGGAGCTTCGGTATGACGGTATCAAAGTCACCTGCTTCTATCCCGGATCTATCGCAACCAGTTTTTTCGACAGGGTCGATATGGAAACCCATTCGAATATGATGCAGCCGGATGATGTAGCCAAGGTGCTGATCGACGTACTGGAAACTCCCGACAACTTCCTGATCAATGAAATTGTGATGCGCCCCCTCAATCCCAAACCCCCTGAAGAAGCCTGATGCGAGTTTTAAGCATCCTTCTCCTATCTGTTTTGGCGTTCCTGGCCACGAGCTGCGGCGAACGCGAGAAGCCCGAAAACCTTATCCCGGAAGATACCTATATCGATATACTGGTGGAGATCCAACTGGCGAAAAGCTATCAAAAATCGCTCCCGCCCGACTCCATCGTGTACGACTCCCTCAACAAAAAAATATTGGGTAGGTATGATGTCACCAAAGAGCAATTTGAGTACAGCCACCAGTACTATCAGCAACAGCTGGCTGAGCAAACCAAGCGGATCGATGAGGCGATAGAGCGGCTCCGAAAGGATATGGCAAAAGGGGGTACCGACGATACCACTGCCTCAAGGTAATATCTTTTATTCCTTCCACTGGTATTTATCCGACTCGGTCTCCACTCGCTGTTCACGGATCAGGAAGGAGAGTGACTGTTTGATCTTCCTGCTGTTCCAGTTGGTCAGCGCCTTTATCTCCGAAATGCTTTTGGGGCTTTCGCTGAGAACCCCTTTCAGTGTATCGATCTCACTGCTCGAAATGGCCTCGGCTGGCTCCTCGTGGATATCCATGCAGTTGTCGCAGTGACCGCAGGGTTCGACCTCCTGCTCCCCGAAATACCGGCGGATATACTCCTCCCGACAGCGGTCGGTCTGAATGTATCCTATCATATATTCGACTTTGCGCAGCAGATTGTCGCGGTGCTTTTCCAGTTCCGCCCTGGTAAACTGAAGCCTGGCGACCCGCTCGTCCAGCAGCCGGACCAGCGGCATCTCGCCGGTACTTTCATATCGCAGCAGGTGGTCATGGTTCTGCAGCACCTGCAGCCCCTTGATCACACCGTTTGAAGTGGTATCAAGCTTGTGCTTCAGATAGTCAAGATCCCGGTAGGTCATCTCTTCAAAAGCCCGCTGACCGAACTGCCGGAACAGGGTATCCAGGAAGAAGCTCTTCTTCTCGTTATCAAGAGTTTGAACCTGCCGTCGCACGAAATCTTCGCTGACCTGGAAATATATTCCTATCATCGGTTTTACATACTCCATCAGCTGAATCACCCCCATGCGGTCCAGCAGTTTCAATCCGGCCCGGACCTTTCTTAATGGCAATCCCGACCGCTTTCGGACCGCCTCCAACGGAACCTGTTCGGCCCGATCCATCTCAGAGCCCACCGCGAGGTTCAAGGTATCACAGAGGGCGTCATAGGTTTTCTGCAGCTGCTGTTTTCGGGGGTAGGAGTCCCGGATTCGCTTTTCCGCTTTGACTCCATCGGATGGATTGTAGAGCAGCACCGCATAACTCTCGCGGCCATCCCTGCCTGCCCTGCCGGCTTCCTGGTAATAGGATTCCAGGGAATAGGGCATCTCGTAGTGGATGACGTACCGGCAGTCATCTTTGTCGATGCCCATCCCGAATGCGTTGGTGGCAGCCACCAGCGGGAGTTCCCCGTCAAGCCAATCCTGCTGAAGTTGTCTCCGGATATCCGTATCGATGCCTGCGTGATAGGCCCTGCATTTCAGTCCGAGCTTCGTTTCGATCGATTCCGCCAG
>JAWVYR010000096.1:0-8434 GCA_033722635.1 Balneolaceae bacterium
GCGGCCCGTGAGATCGAGGGGTTTGTCGATGAGCTCAGCAATTGGTATGTTCGCAGGAACCGAAGGCGGTTCTGGAAAGAGGGCAAGTCGCTTGAAAAGACAGCGGCCTACCAGACACTCTACGAATGTCTGCTGGATCTGTCCAAGTTGATCAGCCCGATTGCTCCTTTTCTGGGCGAATGGCTCTTCCAACGATTGACAGAGGTAACCGGCAAGGAGGAGGAATCGGTACATATCTCCTTCTACCCCACGGTAGAG
The DNA here is from genome assembly GCA_033722635.1 of Balneolaceae bacterium. Lineage (GTDB taxonomy): Bacteria > Bacteroidota > Rhodothermia > Balneolales > Balneolaceae > JAWVYR01. The sequence goes on from JAWVYR010000096.1 coordinate 259, forward strand.
GAAACCGCGATTGACAAGCCGCTCGAACACCGCATGCAGCTTGCACGTAAAATTTCATCGATGGTGCTGCGCTTGCGCAACAAGATTGAGATCAATGTACGTCAGCCTCTGTCGCGCATTATCCTTCCGGTGGACGATGCTAAGGAGCGTGAGGCGATCAATACGGTGAAGGATATAATATTGGATGAGGTAAACGTTAAAGATATTCAGTTTGTGGATGACGACTCCGGGATCGTGGAGAAGTCGGCCAAGCCCAACTATCCGGTATTGGGTAAAAAACTCGGTGATAAGATGAAACCGGTTGCAAAGAAGGTCTCTGGCCTCACAACCGAAGAGATCACCGAATATGAGAAAAAAGGATTTATTGAGCTGGACCTGGAAGAGAACGGAAAGGTGAAGCTGAGCGGCAACGATCTGGAGATCAGCCGTACCGGCCTGGAGGGCTGGGAGGTGGAAACCGAGGACGGCCTCAGCGTAGCGCTGGATACGGAGATGACGCCGAAGCTGGTGCAGGAGGGGCTGGCCCGCGAGTTTATCAACCGTATCCAGAATATGCGCAAGGAAGCCGATTATGATGTGGTTGACCGCATTGCGGTAGGTTTTGACGGGCCGGAAAATCTTGAAGAAGCGGTGAAAAATATGGAAGAATACATCAAACGGGAGACACTGGCTGAGGAGATTTCGACCGACAAACTCGAGGTCTCCGATTTCGTGAAAACCTGGGAGATAGGTGAGCAGGACTGCACTATTTCCATTCGAAGAAACCCAAACTAATGAACTGAGTGTTATTATGGCATCCCCAAAAAAGAAAAATGACAGCGAAGATCGAATCTCCCCCTACAGCGACAAGGAACTGGAATATTTCAAGGAGATCATTCTGAAAAAAAGGGAAGAAGCAGAACAGGAACTCGAATCGCTCCAGAACTCGCTGCGAGACAGCATGGAAAATGCGTCCGACGAGTCTGCCTACTCCTTCCACATGGCGGATGCCGGCACCGATGCCCAGGAGCGGGAAAAAACCTACATGCTGTACAACCGCACTCGCAAGTTTATCAAATACCTGGATGACGCCCTCAAACGGATCGACAACAAAACCTATGGCATCTGCAAGGTCACCGGCAAAAAGATCTCCAAGGGCAGGCTGGAAGCGGTTCCCCATACACAGCTGAGCATCGAGGCCAAACTGAAACGCCGATAGTACAGGTAATTTCCTTTGAGTGACAGGAAGCACTTATATCTCTGGGTACCTGCGATCACTATACTCGTTCTCGACCAGGTCACCAAGCATCTGGTGCGCACCGTGCCCTCGCTTCAATATATCGAGATCATTCCGGGATGGCTGGCTTTCAACTATACCAAGAATCCGGGGATGGCTCTTGGTATGGACTGGGCCTCCACCGAGGTGATCAGCGTGATCGCCATTCTTGCCACGGCCGGCATCCTTATCTATATCCTGCGCACGATGCAGCAGGCCAAACCGGGATATCTGCTGTGCATGGGACTGGTGCTGGGCGGCGCGTTCGGCAATATCACCGACCGGCTGATCATGGGTTATATCGGCAACTACGGCGGGGTGCTGGAGGGGCATGTGATCGATTTTATCCATTTCAACCTGACGATCAAGGGCCAGCCGGTGTTTCCCTATATCTTCAATGTGGCCGATATCGCTATCAGTACGGCGATCATCTCCCTTCTGGTGTTTCACAATCGAATACTGCCCACTGAAGAGGAATCTGCCGAAAGGCTTGCGCAGATGGCTGCCGATGAAGAGATACCTACGCCCGAATCCACCGAGATAACCACCGATCCGGTGGTCGACCGCGATCTGCCCCACTCCTCGGATCGCCTGTCAGATGATATCGACCGGGTGGACCGGCCGGATGACCGGCAGCAATAACCTCTTTATCCAGTCCTCATCTTTCTTTAAAAGCTCTTCTGAGGGCGAACAGCTGGAATGCATCCACGTTATCGAATAAACATGTCTAGCTACGGGTTAGCCTAAAAAACTTACTGTGTTCAAATCCCTCTTTAGGTAAGAGTTTACCGATTGATTTCATCATAACATGTCACGCATGCAGAGAGACAGAATGTGAATAAAACGAATCAGTGATATGAAGTGGTTGAAATCAGCACTGGCCGGTATCATCGGCAGTTTGGTCATGTTTATCTTCCTGATGATAGGAATCAATGTCACCGGATTTGCGCCCTTTAATGTTCCCCCATCCGCAGCACTGTTGACAAAACTCGGATTGGCGGTCGGTCCGTTGCCCCTCATCGTTCACTTTGGATATGGCGCCTTCTGGTCGATCGCCTTCCTGAGCATTTACAAGCACCGGGCCGACATCAAAAAGGGGCTGTTTCTCTCCGTATTGCTCTGGCTTATCCTGATGGTTGTCTACAGCCCGATTATCGGCTGGGGCGTATTCGGATTCGGCGCCAGCGCCGGCGAGCTTGCTGTTGATGCGCCGTTGTATCTCGGTTCCGCAATAAAATATTCGGTAATGACGCTTCTTCTGCACCTGGTCTACGGTGCCATCATCGGTTGGTTGAATCCCGCTTGGGTGGATATCGGGGAAGGAGAAAGCATCCTGGATATGGCAACCTAGGCAGCACGTAAAAGTTTTGTGGTACCGGTGGAGAGCAGCGGGAAAGTAACGACCTGCCTGTTGCTCTCCCTTTTTTATTCCTTTACGATGCTCTTGAAAAACTGCGGGCTGTGCGGATCGATCTCATCGAGCTTGAGCTCATGTCCCAGTTTGTCTCGTTTCGTTTTGAGGTACTTTACATTTTCCGGATAGGCCCCTACCTCGATCGGCACCCGCTCCACCATCTCCAGTCCGAAACTCTTCAGTCCAACGCGTTTAACCGGGTTGTTGGTCATCAAACGCAGCTTTTTGACGTTCAGCGAGCGCAGGATCTGGGCTCCTACGCCGTAGTCGCGGTGGTCCGGCTTAAACCCCAGCGCCTCGTTGGCCTCCACCGTATCCAGCCCCTCCTCCTGCAGCTTGTAGGCTTTGAGCTTGTTCACCAGTCCGATGCCCCGCCCTTCCTGGTTCATGTAGAGTACCACGCCCTTGCCTTCCTTCTGAACCTTGAGCAACGACCAGTGTAGCTGCTCGCCGCAGTCGCACCGTTTGGATCCGAATATGTCGCCGGTCATGCAGGAGGAATGCACCCGCACCAGCACCGGCTCCTCTTCGGTGATCGTTCCTTTCGCCAGCGCCAGGTGGTGGTCGCCGGTCAGACGCTCCTCGAAAGCATGAAGGGTGAACTTGCCGTATACCGTGGGAAGTTCCACATCCACGATCTTTCTCACCAGCGACTCATTGTGCAGCCGGTAGGCGATCAGGTCCTTGATGGTGATCAGTTTCATGTCGAATTCATCGGCGATCTCCCGCAGATCGGGCAGGCGGGCCATCTCGCCGTTATCCTTCATGATCTCGCAGATGATGCCGGCGGGTTCCAGGCCGGCCAGCTTGGACAGGTCGATCGCAGCTTCGGTGTGGCCGGCGCGGCGCAGCACGCCACCCTCAACCCCGATCAGGGGAAAAATATGTCCGGGCCGGCGAAATTCATCGGGATCCGCATCCTCGCGCATCAGCTGCCGAATCGTCTTGGCGCGGTCGGAGGCGGAGATACCGGTGGAGGTGGATTCCTTGTGGTCGATCGAGACGGTGAAAGCCGCCTCCTCGGGATCGGCTCCCTCCGAAACCATGTAATCGAGATCGAGATCGTAGGCTTTCTGCCGGGTGATCGGTACGCAGATCAGTCCGCGCCCGTGTTTGGCCATCAGGTTGATCGCCTCGGATGACACTTTCTCGGCCGCCATCACGAAGTCTCCTTCATTTTCGCGATCCTCGTCGTCCGCTACGATTACGATCCGGCCCTGCTTGATATCCTCGACAGCGGCTTCGATGCTGTCAAATTCGATCTCTTTTGGCATAGGTAAAGATGCGTCTGTTGCTTGGCTAGTTCTTGTTGGGATTCACATCCGTGATGGCGCTCTTGCGGAAACGGACTTTCACGCCGCTGTCCACTTCCGCCAGCACGGTGTCGTCGTCGATGGTGGAGACCTGTGCGATAATGCCGCCGTTGGTGACGATCTTGTCGCCCTTCTCAAGGTTTTCTACCATCTCCTGAATCTCTTTCTGGCGTTTGCTCTGTGGACGGATGATAAAAAAGTAAAATACGGCAAAGATAAGGGCCATGAAGATGAGACCGGTCCAGCCTCCGCCTTCACCGCCTGCCATCAATAATATCGATAGTTGAGTCATCTAGCTATAGATCCATTATTTTAAAGTTTAGCAGATCTAAGATACCATTTTCAGAACCTTTAGGAAAACTTTTGGAGAGGGCCCATTATTGCTCACTGTGGAACCGGTCGCCGTGTTTTACCGCTTCGGTCAGAATCTCTGCCGGGGTGAAACGTTGTCCAAGCTCGTTCCGGTATTTTTCCAGCCGTTGAACGATTTCACCAGCACCTGTCTGGTCGATATAGCGGAACGGACCGCCCAGGAACGGGGGAAATCCCAGCCCGAGTATCGCACCCAGGTCGCCGTCGGTGGGATTCTCCAGGATATCATCCTGCAGGCACCATGCGGCTTCGTTGACCATGACCAACGACAGCCGCTGGTGGATCGTTTCCGCGTTGATTTTTGAGCGGTCGGGCCCTCCGAAGTATTGATAAATGCCGGTGTTGGGATCTTTCTTCTTGGTCTTTGACCCGGACTGCTCATAGTTGTAAAAACCCTTCTTGTTTTTCTTCCCCTTGTAGCCTGCCTCAAACAGGTCTTTCGGTTTGTTGTTGGGCTCCACGCCGCGGTCGCCGAACATCTCGTTCAGGGTGTCGGTTATATGGGCGGCTACATCGATCCCCACTTCGTCGAAGAGTGCCAGAGGCCCCACCGGGAAGCCGAAATTTTTCATCTCACGGTCGATCTGATCGATCGGGGCGCCTTCCTCCAGCAGCATCAGCGCCTCATTCATGTAGGGGGCCAGGATCCGCGTGGTGTAGAAGCCGGGCCCGTCGTGCACCACGATCACATGTTTGCCCTGTTTGATCCCCACATCCCGGGCAGTAGCGATCACCCACTCTGCAGTCCGGTCGGTCTTGATGATCTCCAGCAGCGGCATCTTGGGCACCGGCGAGAAGTAATGCATGCCCACCACCTGTTCCGGTCGCTTGGAGGCCTTGGCGATCTCGGAAATCGGCAGCGATGAGGTGTTGGAAGCAAAGATGCAGTGGTCCGGGGTCCGTTGCTCCACATCCCGTACCATCTGCTTTTTAAGATCCAGGTCCTCAAACACCGCTTCAATCACCATGTCGGCATTTTCAAATCCCTTGTAGCTGCCGGTTGGTGACACCAGGCTGATCTGCCGATCCCGTTCGAAATCGGTGATGATACCCTTCTTTGCCTTCTTGTTCAGGCTCTCCCATAACTTCTGTTCGCCCTTTGAGGCTTGTTCGATATCCTGGTCCTTGAGCAATACGCGGTAGCCGTGATCGCTGCTCACTTCGGCGATGCCGGATCCCATCAAACCGGCCCCCAGTACGCCGATCTTCTCCACTTTGCGGACTTTTTCTTCGGCGGGATTCTTCTTGGCTCCCTGCATCGCGAAGAAGAGCCGCATCAGGTTCTTCGCTTCCGGGCTGGCGGCCATCTTGCCGAATTCCACCGATTCCTTTTCCAGGCCGGCCTTTTTCCCTTTCTTCATTCCATGCTCCACGCAGTCGATGATCTTGAAGGGGGCCGGGTAGTTGCCCTTGGTGTTGGACTGTGCCCGCTTGCGGGCCTGCGAAAAGATGATCTTTCGTCCGATGAAGTTGCCCTCCAACAGTTTGGTTCCCAGCCCTCGTCTGTCCTTCCGCTTGAATTTGCCGGCGTTGATCCTCTCCACCGCTTTCTTCGCGGCGGTGACCACCGCATCCTTGTGGACCAGCTCATCCACCAGCCCCATCCGGTAGGCCTGTTTCGGGTAGATATTCTTTCCGGTGAGCATATATTTGAGGGCGTTCTGGATCCCCACCAACCGCGGGAAACGTTGGGTGCCCCCGCCGCCGGGCAAAAGTCCCAGTTTCACCTCCGGCTGACCCAGGTGCGTGACGGAGTTACGTTTGGAGGCGACCCGGTAATGACAGGCCATCACTACCTCCTGCCCACCGCCGACGCAGGCGCCGTGGATCGCAGCCACCACCGGTTTCTCGAAATTCTCCACCTCCAGCAGCATCCGGTTGCCGGTGCGGCTAAGCTCTGTAATCTCATCGGGGGCCTGCTTGTCCTTCAGCATCTCCACGTCGGCGCCCGCAATAAAGTTGTCCTCCTTGCCGCTGGCCAATATGATACCGCGCACCGAGTCATCCCCATTCACCTCGTCGAAAAACGCCTTAAATTCCTCGATCAGCTGCTCATTGAGCTTGTTCACCTTCTCACCGGGATGATCGAGCGTTAGAATAACGATACCATCCTCTTTTTCAACAGATAAGTAGTTCATTGCAATAATCGCTTTAGGTTATTCAAATGTCAGCTCAATTTAGTCGGCATACCGCTCAAGTACGATCGCGTGTCCCAGTCCGCCGGCTGCACAGGCCGCCACCAGTGCCAGGGTGCCGTCCTCACGCACCAGCCGGTTAGAGGCGGTGGTGATGAGGCGGGCGCCGGTGGCCCCGAAGGGATGGCCGATCGAGAGCGAGCCGCCCATCGTGTTGAATTTCTCCATCGGGATCTCGCCCACCTTGCGGTCACGATCCAGGTTTTCCTTCGCAAATTTCTCGGAGTTTAGCGCTTTGAGCACCGTCAGGATCTGCCCGGCGAACGCCTCATGGTATTCAAATACATCGATGTCGTTCAACGTAAGTCCCATGCGATCGAGCACCTGCGGGGTGGCATAGGCCGGCCCCAGCAGCAGTTCATCTTTGGGATCCTGGGCCACATAGGTGTATTCCCGCAGGTAGGCCTTGGGTTTCAGACCCAGCTCCCGGGCGGTCTGCTCCTCCATGATCAGGGTGGCGGAGGCGCCGTCGGTGAAGAAGGTGGAGTTCCCTGCGGTAAGGGTGCCGTGTGGCTTGATGAAAGCCGGGCTGAGCTTTTCCAGCTGGTCCATCGAGGTATCCGGCCGGATCCCGTTGTCGAAGGTGACCGGGTCGAACTTCGGGGGCACCCGGGCGGGGATGATCTCATCCTCCAGCAGTCCCTGCTCATGCGCCTCGGCCGCCCTGTGATGGGAGCGGAGTGCATACTCATCCTGCTCCTCACGGCTAATGCCGAAGTGGGAAGCCATCCGGTCGCAGCTCTCCCCCATCGTCTCGCCGGTGGAGTATTCGGCGATGGCAGGGATCTCCGGGAGCAGGTCGGAGGGGCGCAGCCCTTTTAGGAATTTCAGCCAGTCGGCCGGTGACTTGTACTTTCGCGCCTCCAGCAGCTTCTGGCGGAATTTCTTCTTGAACCGGATCGGGATGTCGGACATCGTCTCGGTGCCTCCCGCAAGCACGATCTTCGCCTGCCCGGAACGGATCAGGTCGGCGGCGCTGGTGATCGCCTGGTTGGAGGAGATGCAGGCCATTGTGACGGTGAAGGCCGGCACGTCATTGGGCACGCCAGCCCCCAGGGCCGACTCGCGGGCCACGTTGCTGGTCTCGATATCCTGGATCACGTTGCCCATGATAACCCGGTCGAGCTGATCGGCATTGATCGAAGAGCGGGAGATCAGCCCTTCGATCGCCAGCCGGCCCAGGTCGTAGGCCTTCAGTTTCTTGTACTCGGTGCCCGACCGCAGGAAAGGGATGCGCGCCCCGTCGACGATGACGGCGTTGAACGGAGGAGAGGAGGATGCATTATTCATAAGCTGGCAGTGATAGATTTAAGTCGATTTAAGATAAAAACTTGATGGCCGCTGCCTGAATTCTACAATTACTAAACATCGAACTTCGTTCATACATTCGACCCGCATTGGAGCCAAAAGCTTACCGAACCGTTTTGCCGGAAGGGGAAATGTTCGTATATTTGTTGCCCTCGAAACGGGACGGCAGAGAATGCAAACGGCCCGTTTTTTTGTTGAAGTATTTAGAGAGGTTTGTGGGGGTTTAGGTCAACTAAACTCCATTGAGAATTTGATATAGAAATTGGGTGGTTAGCCCGCCTACGCGTAAAGCTACGGCGGGTGAAACTGATTGAATATA
>JAWVYR010000097.1:0-8393 GCA_033722635.1 Balneolaceae bacterium
ACCGTTGTCCAGGGCCACCTTGCTGGAATACTGGATGGTAGGACCGTCGGCCAGGGGATCGCTGAAAGGCATTCCCAACTCCACCATGTCGGCTCCATGTTGTTCGAATCCGGCTACCAGGTCGACGGTTGAGTCGATATCGGGATACCCTGCTGTAAGAAAAAGACTCATCACCTTTTCATCAGGGTCTTTTTTCTCAAAAAGCCGGACAATTCTGTTTTGGGAATCGATATCCATCATGTTAGGCAACATATCAAAGTTAACGCCGCAGCCCGCCCCCGAATTGTCGAGGGGTCAGAGGTGTTCGGCAATGGTCTTCATATCCTTATCTCCCCTGCCAGAACAGTTGATAACCACAATCTCGTCTTGGCCGGTTTTGGGCATCAGCTGATCGAGGTAGGCGATGGCATGGGCGGTCTCCAGAGCGGGAATGATCCCCTCCAGTTTCGAGAGTAATTTTACTCCCTCCATCGCCTCTTCGTCGGTGATCGAACGGTATAACACCCGCCCAGATTCTGCCAGGTAAGAATGTTCCGGGCCTACACCCGGATAATCGAGTCCTGCGCTTATCGAATGTGCAAGCTGAATCTGGCCTTCGTTGTCCTGCAGCAGGAAGCTGAGCGATCCGTGCAGAACGCCGGGCAGCCCCTTGGTAAGTGTGGCAGCCGTTTTTCCGGTATCGGCACCCAGCCCGGCAGCTTCCACCCCGTGCATTTTGACGTTTTTATCGTCAATAAAGGGATGAAACAGCCCGATCGCGTTGGATCCCCCGCCTACACAAGCCACCAGGTGGTCGGGCAGGCGGTGTTCGGCATCCAGGATCTGATTACGGGCTTCATCCCCGATAACCCGCTGAAAATTTCGAACCATCTTCGGATAGGGATGCGGCCCCACAACCGATCCGATGATATAAAAGGTATCCTCCACATTGGTCACCCAGTCGCGGATCGCCTCATTGGTGGCATCCTTCAAGGTTTTGGATCCACTTTCGACCGATCGCACTTCGGCTCCCAGCAATCTCATACGGTCGACATTCAGCTTCTGCCGCTCCATATCCTCCGCCCCCATGTAGATAATGCAGTCGACCCCGAAACGCGCACATACGGTAGCTGTGGCCACACCGTGCTGGCCAGCCCCGGTCTCCGCGATTATCCGGCTTTTTCCCATACGAAGGGCCAGCAAAATCTGCCCAATCGTGTTATTGATTTTATGGGCACCGGTATGACACAGATCCTCACGTTTCAGATAGATCTTGCCCTTCCCGTAATGTTCGGTCAGCCGGGGGGCAAAGGTGAGCTCCGTGGGCCGTCCCACATAGTCTTTGAGCAGCGACAGGTACTCCTGTTCAAACTCCTTGTCCCCGGCCGCCTCATGGTAGGCCGCATCGAGTTCTTCCAGGACCGGTATCAGGATCTCGGGAACAAATTTCCCCCCGAATTTGCCAAAGTAGCCGGTTTTTGTAGGCAGATCATAATTCATCGCACAGCCCTATTTTCAGTTTTAAAATTGATCTATTCGTTCGGTTCCTCTCCCCAGATCTCTTTCATCCGGTTCATGAACACCTCGATCTTCTCATAATCCTTCACACCGGGTTCCCGTTCCAGACTGCTGGACAGGTCCACGGCATAGGGATTCACCATTTTACAGGCTTTCTTTACGTTATTCTCGTCGATCCCTCCCGATAGAAAAAACGGCTTGCCTGCTGTCAACCCGGTGATGAGCGACCAGTCGAAGGGGGTTCCCGTCCCGCCCCAGACTCCCTCTTTACTGGTGTCGAAAAGCAGGAAGTCAACAGTGTCGAGATAGGGTGTTATCCTATTCTCCAGCTTCTCCGCGGTTGAATCCGAAGCTACGCGAATCGCCTTGATAACCGGTTTGTCGACCATGGCACAGTACTCCGGTGATTCATTTCCGTGCAACTGAACCAGATCCAGGCCGCTTACGGATGCGATCTCATTGAGTTCGTCCAGGGGATGATTGACGAATACACCTACACTTTCGGGTCCCTCGATCCAGTTTATGATGGCGCCGGCCTGCGCCGGTTCGATATACCGTGGGCTCTCGTCAAAAAAGATAAAGCCCAGGTAATGGGCCATTACCCCTGCGGTAAAACGGGCATCCTGCAACGAGGTGATCCCGCAAATCTTTACTTTGGTAGGTTGCTCTTTGCTCATAATCTGTGACAGCTACTGCATCTTATCGGTGATACCGGTTGATCCGGGAGCGGAGGTCTGTTCATCATTAAGCCTATCGCTGTAAGTGCGCAACAAGTTTTTAACGGCTTCACCGGGATCTTCTTGCTTCATGAAATGTTCACCGATCAATGCGGCGTCGATTCCTGATTTGTGCAGAAACAGAAGATCAGATCCACTGCTCAATCCGCTTTCGGAGACTCTTACGGTTTCATAAGGCGACTTATTCAACAGCTCTACTCCCTGATGAAGGTCCACTTCGAAAGTGCGGAGGTCGCGGTTGTTCACGCCCAGTACCGGCACCATGCTGAAATCCAATCTGTTAAAATCCTCTTCCGAATAGCATTCGACGAGGGGGTCAAGCCCATACTCGACGGCTGCATGCAGCAGCTCATGAAGCTGATTTCCCTCGGTGATCGCCACAATCAAAAGGGCCGCATCGGCTCCGTAGGCCCTGGCCTCCTTTACCTGGTAGGGATCGATGATAAAGTCTTTGCGAAGTACCGGAAGGGTACTCTCCTTTGATGCCGTTGCCATGTAATCGAGACTTCCCTGGAACGCCGGTTTATCGGTAAGTACCGATAGAGCCGAGGCCCCGCCCCGTTCATACTCACGGGCGTGCCGGCCCGGATCGAAGTCGGCTCGAATCAGCCCTTTAGAGGGTGAAGCCTTCTTGATCTCGGCGATAACAGAGACCCGCTCACGGCCCCTGATCGATCCGGCGAACTTCCTGCGGGGCTTCTCATACAGTTCAAAGCTCTCCAGATCACGGAGGGTAATCTTTTTTTTCCGTTTCTCCAGGTCAAGAGAGGTTTGTTCAACAATCTGTTCCAGAATATTCGGCATCGCTAACTCACCTCGTTGGTCGCTTCGATGAAACGCTCCAGGGCATCCAGTGCCGAACCCGTCTGCAGGCTCTCCACTGCCAACTCCTTGGCTTCGTCGAGATGTTCCACCTTCCCGGATACATGGATACCGAAGGTGGCGTTCAACAGTACGATGTCACGCTGTGCCGGCTCCGCTGAGTTATCTAAAATTGAACGAATGATCGCGGCATTGGTCTTCGCGTCACCACCCTGAATCTCATCCATCTCAACCCATTCGAAATCGAGAGAGCGGGGATCAAACACAAAGGATTCCGATACCAGCTGGTCGGTTAGTTCAAAAATTTCGGACTGCGCCGTCAAGCTGACTTCATCGAGGCCGTCATGGGCGTTGACGGTATAGGCAAAGTGTGTATCCAGGTTGGCCAGGATATGTATGATCTTCCGGGCTACCTCTTTGCTGTAAGCACCGATTATCTGACGCTTGACCCCTGCCGGGTTCAGCAGCGGACCCAGTATATTAAAAAATGTACGGATACCCAGCGATCTCCGCGCCGGCATCACATGCTTCATGGCAGGATGGAAATTGGGTGCAAACATGAAAGCCATTGCCGTATCCTCAAACACCGCCTCCACCTGTTCTTTTTGAAGGGCCGCCACCGCTCCGAGGGTCTCCAATACATCGGCGCTGCCGCACTTGCTCGAAACGCTGCGGTTCCCATGTTTCAAAACCGGCACTCCAGCCCCCGCCACCACAAACATTGCTGCCGTGGATATGTTGAAGGTACCGGATTGATCCCCTCCGGTGCCGCAGAGATCGACCGCCCCTTCAACCACGAGGTCCGGCTTGACCGCTGCCTCCCTCATCACCTTTACAAATTCAGTCAATTCCTCGGTAGTTTCCCCCTTGGTCCGCATCCCGGTCAAAAAAGCGGATATCTGTTCATTATCCAGCTTGCCCGAAATGATATCGCGCATCGCATCGCGGGCCTCTCCGGCATCAAGATCCTGCCGGTGGGTAATTTTCTCGAGTATGTCGCTGAATTCACTCATATTTAGATACTCAAACGGTTTATGCAATTCATATTACTCGGCTGGGGCTCGAACATCTCCATATTGGCTGATCCAGTTGTCGATGATCCTGGGACCCACTTCGGTTAATATGCTTTCCGGGTGAAACTGTATCCCTTCCACCGGATGCTCTCGGTGCCGCACACCCATGATCACCCCATCCAGGCTTCGCGCCGAAATCTCCAGCTCCTGTGGGATGCTCCCGGGATCAAGCACCAATGAATGATACCGGGTGGCCGGGAAACGATCGGGCAATTCTTTAAAGACGGTTTTGCCGTCGTGCTCAATTTCAGAGGTTTTTCCATGCATCAGTTTGGGGGCATGGATCACTTTGCCGCCGTATACCTCCCCGATCGCCTGGTGGCCCAGGCATACGCCGAGGATCGGGATAGTAGGTCCGAATTGCCGGATGGCATCTTCCGTAATCCCGGCATCGGCCGGGCGGCCCGGACCCGGAGAGATCAGTATCATGGCAGGGTCCAATTCCGCGATTTTTTCCACTGCTATTCGGTCATTTCGTATCACCTTATAATCCTCGGTATGCTCCGCCACCAGGTGCACGAGGTTATAGGTAAAGGAATCGTAATTGTCTATGATCAGTATCATTTATCCGTCAGACCTGCACTTTCAGATTTCTGATGATGCCGGCGGCGCTTCGCACCGGCTCCATCACCGTCTCAGCCCGTTCGCGCGCTTTTCTGCCCCCCTGCTTCAACAGATCGACTACTTTATCCATCTGCTGTTCAAGATTCTTCCTTCGTTCGCGCGCCTCTGCAAAATGCTCATCTATCAGATTCAGAAGCACTTTTTTGGCATCTCCGTATCCATAACCGCCCTCCCGGTATTTGGCTGCAATTTCGTTACGGGTATCCTCATCGGCAAACAGTCTGATCAGGGCAAATACATTACAGGTGTCGGGATCCTTGGGATCCTCGAGCGGTGTGGAATCGGTCTCGATCGACATCACCTTCTTCTTGAGGGTTTTGCCTTCATCAAATATTCCGATGGTGTTGTTATAGGACTTGCTCATCTTGCGACCGTCGATCCCGGGTACCACGGCCACCTCCTCAACAATATATTCCTCCGGCAATTTCAGGTATTCCCCGTCGTATGCATGGTTGAATTTACCTGCCAGATCACGGCAGATCTCTATATTCTGTTTCTGATCCTGTCCCACCGGAACCAGGTCTGAATTATAGATAAGAATATCGGCCGCCTGCAGGATCGGATAGGTAAACAAACCGATATTGGGATTCAATCCCTGGGCTACTTTTTCCTTGTAGGCCACCCCCTTCTCCATCAGGCTTACCGGGCACAGCGATCCAAGTATCCATGCCAGTTCGGTCACCTGGGGAACATCGCTCTGAAGAAAAAAGGTGCACTTCTCCGGATCCAGGCCCAATGCCAGGTAGTCCAACGCAATATCGTAGCTATTCTGGCGTACCTGATCCCCATCGCTGATCGATGTCAGGGAATGGTAGTTGGCGATAAAATAGAATGCATCCCCCTTCTCCTGCATCCGGATGTGCTGGCGGATCGCTCCGAAATAGTTACCCAGGTGCAGTTTTCCCGTGGGCGTTATGCCCGATAGTATCGTCTTCATAGATTGGATTGAATCGGTATTTGGATTGCAGTGTTCAGATCAATAAATATTATTCAGGATTGGTTGTGAGTAATATTGGATGAAACACTCAGGGCTTCCACCAATGCTCCCGCCTTGTTTTTCGTTTCCAGGTACTCCATATCCGGGTCGCTGTCGGCTACAATGCCGGCCCCCGCTTGTATATACACCTTATCACCGGTAACCACCATGGTGCGAATCACAATACAGGTGTCCATGTTGCCGGAGAAATCGAAATAACCTACCGCCCCGGCATAAGGCCCGCGCTTGGTCGGTTCCAGCTCGTCGATAATCTCTATCGCCCTGATCTTGGGAGCACCGCTAACCGTGCCGGCCGGGAAACAATGTATCAGCGCATCCACGGCGTTGTGGTTTTCTTTCAGTTCCCCTCTCACATCAGAAACGATATGCATCACATGAGAATAACGCTCAATCTCCCGGCTTCGTACCGGTTTAACTGTACCTGATTTGCACACGCGCGAAAGATCGTTGCGACCCAGGTCGACCAGCATAACATGTTCCGCCAGCTCCTTCGGATCATTCAGCAGATCTTGCTCCAGCTTTTGGTCCTCCTCGGGCGTCTCCCCCCTCGGCCTTGTTCCAGCAATCGGCAGCAGCTCGGCCCGCTGCCCCTGTACCCTCACCAGCACTTCCGGCGAGGAACCGACCAGGGAAAAAGTCTTGAAATCCAGGTAGAACAGGTAGGGCGACGGGTTGACCATCCGCAGTGCCCGGTACAGCATAAATCGATCACCCGAAAAATCTGTTTCAAACCGTTGGGACAACACCACCTGGAATATATCACCTTCGAAGATATACTCCTTGGCACGTTCAACCATCTTTACAAACTGGTCGCGCTCGAGGTTGCTTTTCAGTTTTTCCGGATGGATTGAAAAAGATTCCGTCCTGCCCACGGGGCGATACACCAGCTCCTCAAGATGATCCAGCCGGCTATGCGCCGCCTCGTATTTCTCCCTGATCGATCCTCCGCCCTCTTCCATAAAGACGGTTTTGATAATGATCACCTGCTGCTTGACATGGTCGAATGCAAATATTTCATCATAAAAGGCCCAGACCGCCTCCGGAAGCGCTACATCCTCGCGGGGCTGATCCGGCAGATGCTCGATCTCCCTAACCGTGTCGAAGGAGGAAAAACCAACGGCGCCCCCGGTCAGCCGCGGAAGGTCGGGCAGCTTGGGTTCACGGTAACGTGTGGTCATCTTTTTCAACGCATCAAAATAGGATATATCGAGCTGGCTCCGGTCCCCCCCTTTTTCCAGGAAAACCGTTTCGCCATCATAATGCAGTGTCTGGAAAGGATCTTTTCCCAGAAAGGAATAGCGAGCGATCTGCTCTCCACCCTCCACCGACTCCAGCAGAAATGGGTATTCAGCTTCCTCCCTTAGCTTCAGAAATAGCGACACGGGGGTCAGCACATCTGCCATCAGGCGGCGATAAACGGGGATCGCGGTAAACTTCTCAGATAATTTTTTAAACTGATTCAGATTCATCTTTTTTGAAAATAAAAAAACCCACTTCAGGTTGACTGCAGTGGGTTTGGTAACGTAAAAGATTTTTCAAAAGATCATGGCATGCCCACCGGCAGATACGCTGTTTTAACGATCGGCCACCACCAGATACGCTGTATATGGGCATAGGATTTATTCATGACGGTTCGAAGATAATGCCGACCACAGCTAAAATCAAACGGTTTATTTCCCTATCATAAAGGCTATATTTGATCAGACTTTCAACGCTCATAAGGGCCATGGATTCCAAAAGATATCTTCTGCTTACGGTTCTGATATCGGTTGCTGCCGTCCCTCTCCGCGGGCAATCCAGCGGAATGGATTTTTTGACGGTCGGCCCCAGTACCCTGGCCCTCTCCCTGAATGAAGCGGTCACCGCCTACCCCATCGGGGCCTCCTCACTTTACAGCAATCCGGCAAACCTGGTAATGGAATCAGAATCCAGCCTGGCCGGAGATCTCACTTTCTGGATCGGTGATTTCACCAACGCTCATGTCGCCGCCAACATTAAGAGGAGAAATCACGCTTTCGCTTTTGGGCTTTTGAGCAGCAGCGCCGACGATTTCGAGGCGCGCAGCCGTCCCGGTCCGTCGGAAGGCTCATTCTCCGCTACCTTCTTCTCTGCCGCTGCTGCATTTGCTTACCGGTTCGACCGGTTGTCCCTGGGTGCTACTGTTCATTTTTTACGGGAGGAGATATTTGAGAATACCGCAGCCGGATACGCTTTCAATGTCGGGCTGGCCACCGAGTGGTGGAACGGGCGACTGCGGTTCGCCGGGGCCCTTAACAACCTGGGAGCGATGAACGAACTGGTCGACCAGGCGACCGACTTGCCCACCCGGCTGAAGTTCGGATTGTATGGACAGGTGATCCGGTTCCTGCCGGCTGCAAATCCCGATCTCCCGATATGGATCTCTATGTATACCGACTATATCCAGCCGCTGGAAGAGGGTTCCGAGAACCGATTTACTGATGGGGCCATCGATGAGGGGTTTATGAATGCTGGGATTTCGGTTACTGCGGCGGAGGTGATAACCCTTCGTGCAGGTTATAAGACCGGCAACACGGAACGGCATCTGGCTTTTGGCGTGGGTGTGGAGGTGGATCAGTTTTCATTCAACTACGCCCTGGTACCCTTTTCCACCGGGTTCGGAAC
>JAWVYR010000098.1:0-8387 GCA_033722635.1 Balneolaceae bacterium
CGATCAGGACACCGTAGAAGTCCCTCTCGATGACAACTGGGTTCAGGATTACCGCAACTTCTTTATCCGTGAGGATGCCCAGCGTGATTCGGTCTACCGGGTCGATTTCCACGGCCTCGCGATCGTACCCAGGAACAATGCAAAGATACTGGGCTTTGAAAGAGGAGGCACGGAATTTATAATTGAAAATGTACTGGCCGACACCCTCAGCCAGGGACTCAACGATTGGGCCTACAGCCTGCAGCGCACCAACGTGCCTGCTGCACCTGCGGGAACGGATATATTGCACAGCACACTTGAGAATATTGTTCAGTTCGATATGGACCTTACTCGTGAAAACCTGGGAACAGTCAACATTTCAAAAGTGGAGCTGGTTATATCGCAGGACCGTGAAACACTGGCTAATACTATCGGACAGGTTTCTACGAGCGCTGTCCGCCCTCCTCTTAACGGCATCAATTTAAGTCTGGCTGACCCGAGGGATGTACCCATTGTACTCAGCTCCAGCTTTGCCCTGAGCAGCGATTCCCTTACGGCAGACGATGAGGTGTTACGCTTCAATATAACCACCTTTACCAACAGCGTGCTCCTGTCGGGTGTGCCCGAGCAGCAACGGTTCTATTTATCCCTGCAACCTGCCAACGGGTTGATCCGATCCAGCCTGATATACAACAGCAATGCCCCCGCGGGTAAAAAACCCAAGCTCATCATAACCTCCATTCAAAGCGAATAATTGAGACCTTGAAAAGAAGCTGCATCATAGCATTATTGATTAGTTTTTCCGCTTTCAGCGCAGTATGGGCCCAGTCCTCCGACGAGCTTGCTCGCAGTGGTTCGGTATATTCGAATCTTGGTATAGGCATTCCGATGGATCTCGGTTCTTCCAGCGCTGACGGATTGGGGTTGACCGGTGTCTCCTTCAATGAATCGTTTGTTCCGGGGCTGGCCAATCCGGCCCAGTGGGGTCAATCGGTGCTTGCCCAGGGAACGGCCGGTGCCACACTGCAGTCCTTTGATGCCCGGGATAATTTCGGCAGTTCACAGAATACGGTTTTTACTGTAAATAACTTTCAACTGTTGCTGCCCCTCAAAAAAAGCAAGTTTGGCATATCCGTCTCCCTGGCACCGCTGACGCGGTCCAACTTCCGGGTGGTGCAAACCACCGATTTCATACAGGGTAGCGGTGCCCAGGCCGATACGGTTTCTTTCAGATCTGAAAACCGGGGTGACGGGGGTGTCAATAATCTGGAACTGGGCTTCGGTTGGAGAATCAACTCCAATATCTCCATCGGCTATGCCGCTTCACTGGTGTTCGCCTCGGTGGATAACAAGGTTACCACCTTCTTTGCACAGCAGGGATTTCAACCCGTACAGTTTACGCTGGAAACCAGCGGCTTGGGTTTCGGCAACCGTTTTGGCACATTTTTCACATTCCCTGGGCTCTTCAAGGAGAACGACATGCTTAGCCTTGGAGCCACCCTGCGGCTTCCGGTGATATTTGATGCCAAAAGAACCCAGGAATCGGATAAGCAGCTCGGGCCAACTAGCGTGGAAACCGTTATTATCGAAGATGGTCCGGGCCTGGGGAGCGGGGACATTGAACTCCCAATGTCGCTGAATGCTGGAGCGACCTATCATTTTTCCAACAAGGTGTCGCTGTCGGCCGAGGGACTCTACGAGCCCTGGTCGGATTACGCTTCAGAGCTGGATCCGCAACAGCAGGCACTGATGAGCGATCGTTACAAAATGGGAGTGGGCGTTAGATTTTTTCCCTATATTATGAACTCGGATAAATTTTTGTCTAAGTTTAAATACAGATTTGGTGTTTCCTACGATTCCGGCCATCTGGAGCTTCAAAACCGGAATATTGAAACATTGATGCTTAATTTCGGGTTAGGCATATTGTCACCTAATTCAAGATCTTCGGTCGATATCAACGTACAGTACGGATTCCGGGGCACTACGGCCGATAATCTGGTGAAAGAAAATATTTGGGGTGTACGTCTCTCGCTTAATTTGGCCGAATTGATGTTCTTCAGGCCTAAGTTGCAATAATAAAAGGATCGGAAATCTGTTTTAAATGTAAATTCATTTAACAAGCGGTATTATGAAAAAGCTGATACTTTCCTTAGGGGTCATTCTGATAGGTGCTACCTTCGTGCACGCGCAAAAAGCGGAGCCTCCAGGAGGACTGAGTGAGATTCAGGCATATTCTATTTTCTATGAAAACTATAAAAACGAAGACTACGAAGCGGCTATCCGATACGGGGAGTGGATTGCAGAGGGAATGCCCCGATCCTTGAAGGGATATTCCAAATTCGACCTTGAACGCAATCTTGACAGGCTTATCACCGCCTACAGCGAAGCCTCCAAACAACAGGAGGATCCGACGGTTCGCACCGAATACCTCCAGAAGGGGCTGGAAATATTTGAAAAAGTATTCGAGGAATTTGACCAGGATGAGATCGACCTCTTCGAATGGCATATGGATAAGGGACGGTTCTACCAGGAACACTCCGATTTTTTGGAAAATGCATTGGAAAAAGCTTCAAAGGAATATTTGAAAGCTATTGAAATGAATCCGGAACGAGCCACCAAGATTGGAGATGGATATTATATACAGGTAACCCTGCAGCAGCTGGTCTCTCAGGGGAAAAAGCAGGAAGCGCTGGATCTGATCGAGAAGACTGAACCGTATGCCAACTCGAAGACCAAGGAATACTTCGACAAGGTGCGGAATCAGTTGTTTGACTCGCCAGAAGAACGGATCGGATTTTTGGAAAGCCAGCTACAGGATAACCCGAAGGATACAAAACTACTGAATGAATTGGCTGATCTCTATAAACAGCAGCAGATGTTGCAAAAATCCCGTCAGACCTACCAGAAGCTGTATGAGATCAACCCCAACTATCAAAATACCATGAGTCTGGCTGAAATCGCCATTCAGAATGCGAACTACGATACGGCGATCAGGTACCTGAAAGAGGCGCTGGACAAAACGAGCGACAATGAACAGGTTGCCCAGGTGGCCATGAAGTTGAGCAATGCCTATTTGAACAAGGAAAACCTGAGAACAGCGCGAAGATACGCCCAACAGGCGGCCCAGAACGACTCAGATTGGGGCCAACCCTATCTGCAGATCGCCTCGATCTACGGCCAGGCGGTAAATCAGTGTACCAGCGGCCGTAAAATGGAAGTAAAGGACAAGGTGGTATACTGGCTGGTGCTTGACTATCTGGACAGGGCGCGCAGGGTTGATTCCTCCGTGGCCAACACCGTGCAGCGGCAATATCAATCGTATCGTCCGGTGACGCCAACAACCGAAGAGAAATTCTTTAACAACTGGGAAAAGGGACAGAAAATTAAAATTGATGGATCGCTGATGTCCTGCTACGATTGGATCGGCGAAACTACGACTGTTAGATAGATTTCATAAATAGCGAAACATTTATATCTTTCAGTTGACATAAAAGATGGCAGTGTGAGGATTCTATTACACTGCCCTTTGTTCACCTCTCGGTAACAGCATCTGACCAGAATCCGATCTTCCACCACGAAGTCGACCATCTCCCGGATGCTGCACAATTCGACGTATTTTCAAATCAACCAACTACCTGGCAATGGGACGTTCAAAAAACAAGAAAAACCGGAATAAGAAGAAAAAGGGGCCCACAGACACTTTTGTCCCCCGCTTCAAGGATAACAAGCATGTTGAAGTGGCGGGACGTTACAAGGGAGTCGTTGAAATCAATGACAAAGGATACGGCTTTGCCCGCAAGATGGACCACGAGTTCAGTTATGAACCTCAGGACCCGTTTCTGAAACCCGATGAGGTTAAACATCATGATCTACGTCCGGGGCTGATTATAGAGGGGGAGTATGAAGAGGATCAGAACGGCCACCGTCATATCTATTCCATAGACAGGATCAATGAACGGGATCCGGTGGAATGGCAGATGACCACTCGTTTTGAGCTGCAGACTCCGATCATGCCGGTGGAACAGATCAAACTGGGCCATCAACCGGAAGACATTGAGATGCGGGTGATGGATCTGGTGGCGCCGATAGGCAAGGGGCAGCGAGCACTGATCGTTTCGCCGCCTCGAACCGGCAAGACGGTCCTCTTGAAGAAGATAGCTCAATCCATCACTCAGAACTATCCCGATATCACCACGGCGGTTCTGCTGGTCGATGAGCGGCCCGAAGAGGTAACCGACTTTATCCGAAGTACCGATGCCCAGGTATTTGCCTCCTCCAATGATAAGCCCACCCACAGCCACATCCGCGTCAGTGAACTGGCGCTGGGATATGTAAAACGAATGGCTGAGTTGGGAGATGATTCGGTTCTGCTGATCGATTCCCTCACCCGGCTTGGACGGGCTTACAACGCTGCCCAGACCGGCAGCGGGCGAACTCTCTCCGGGGGGCTTGATATACGCGCACTGGAGATTCCCAAGAAGATCTTCGGATCGGCACGGAAAATCGAGGGAGGAGGTTCATTGACCATCATCTCCACCTGCCTCATCGAGACCAATTCCCGTATGGATGACCTGATCTTCGAGGAGTTCAAAGGGACCGGAAACATGGAGCTGGTGCTCGACCGGGAGCTGGCCAACGACCGGATCTTTCCGGCGATCAACATCGGGGCATCCGGTACCCGTAACGAAGACAAGTTCATCGATGATTCACTGGAAGAACGCAACATGGTACGCCGCTACCTGCTGAAGAAGTCGCCGAAAGAGTCGATGATGAGCCTGCTGAAGGTGCTCAAAAATACCGACAGCAACGAGGAGCTGCTGAACCAGATTGCGGCGATGGTTTGATGCCCGGTGGAGGCACTCCAGGCTAATCGGTATCCTTCATCCCCACGGCGTACTGAATGCCGCCAAGCAGGTGCTGTCGGAAGAGCGGCTCGCTGTAGCTTTCGGGTGTATGCCCGATGCCGGTATAGAAGACCCGACCTCCCTGAAACTCCTTGTACCAGGCGATCGGATGGTGCCTTCCGTTTTCCCCACCGCGATAGGTAGACTCATCAAGCGTAGCCAGAACATTGATATCCGGTTGGATATGATTGTAGTTGTACCACTCATCGGTTCGAACCCACCGGTCGGGCAGATGGCGGGTCGATGGATGGCTGTGATCGACCACATCGATGGCGGCCTGCTGAATTTTTGGATGGCTCTTGAACCAGGCCCCGATCATCTGCCCATACCAGGGCCAGTCGTATTCGGTGTCGGCGGCTGCATGAATGCCGACAAAACCACCGCCATTTGTTATATATTGCCTGAAAGCCTTCTGCTGGAGTTCGTTCAGAACATCTTCCGTAGTGTTCAGAAAGATAACGGCGTCATAGAGCTTGAGGGTCGTGTCATTGAAAAAATCAGCGTTCTCGGTTTCATGCACCAAAAAACCGTTTTTCCCACCCAGTTCCCTGATAGCTCGAATGCCGTCGGGAATGGAGGCGTGCCGGTAGCCGTCGGTTTTGGAAAAGAGCAACAGGTGGAATTCGGAATCGATGCTGTTCGGTTGTGCAATACAGTTCACCATCAATCCGATTAACAATCCTGTCCACGCCAGCGTGCTTATAATCGGTTTCCTCATCACGAAGTTTATGCATCTTTTTTAATACACCGGCAGGCTGGTATCGATCTTGCGCGCCCATTCGTTGATGCCGCCCTTCAGGTTTTTTACATGTTCAAACTCCTTTTCTTTCAGGAATTTGCGGGCATTTTCGCTTCGGCCACCGCTCCGGCACAGGCACACGATCTCCTTCTCCCTGTACTCCTCCAGTTCATCCACCCGGTCGGTGAGTTCACCGATCGGTATCAGCTTGGATGGACTGTAGTCGATATCGGATTGATATTTTTCAAATGGTTCGCGGACATCGAGGATCAGCAGATCCTCGTCGTTGTCCATCTTTTCCTTTAGCTCCTGTACGGTGATGTCGGTCATTGCCTTTTATATTTTTGTTTCCTGCCTTTGAAAATGATCGTGCCGGCTACTCTTCAATCCGGCTGTCAGCTGTATCGATCCAGTCTGAACTGTTTCCCGAGATAGAGCTGGCGGGCCTCCTCATCCTCGGCCAGGTAGTCGGCCGATCCTTCCTTGAGGATTTTACCCTCAAACATCAGGTAGGCCCGGTCGGTGATCGCCAGGGTTTCGTGAACATTATGATCGGTGATGAAGATTCCGATGTTGCGGTATTTAAGTTGCGAGACGATCTCCTGGATATCCTCCACGGCGATAGGGTCCACTCCCGCAAACGGTTCATCCAGCAGAATAAATTTGGGATCGGTGACCAGGGCCCGGGCGATCTCAGTACGGCGCCGTTCACCGCCCGAGAGGCTGTATCCTTTGTTATTTTCCACCCGCTTCAACCCGAACTCCTCGATCAATTCGTCGGCGCGGTTTCTGATCTGGCTTTTGGAAAGATCAAAGAACTGCAGTACCGATTCCAGGTTTTCACGTACCGTCAGGTTGCGGAACACACTCGCTTCCTGCGAAAGATATCCGATGCCCATGCGTGCCCGTTTGTACATCGGCATGTCGGTGATATCCTGTTCATCCATGAAGATACGTCCCTGATTGGGCTCGATCAGCCCGACAAACATGTAGAAGGTGGTGGTCTTTCCGGCCCCGTTTGGTCCCAGCAATCCGACGATCTCGCCCTGCTTGACGTTGATGGAGACATCCGATACCACGGTGCGTTTGCGGTACCGCTTGGTCAGTTTTTTGCTGTGAAGCTCTTTCTTCATGGGATCTGGTATATTTCAGGCGGTCACCATCCGGTCCAGAATCGACCGGAAGAACACTCTGCCGTCAGTGGATCCGATCTCCTCCTCCATCGCCCGTTCGGGATGGGGCATCAGGCCCAGCACATTGCGCTGCCGGTTGCAGATGCCCGCAATATGATCGACCGACCCGTTGATATTGGCTTTCTCGGTCAGCGAGCCATCCGGTTCACAATAGCGGAAAACGATCTGGTCGTGATCCCTGAGCTGCTCCAGGCCCTTTTCATCGATGAAATAGTTGCCTTCTCCGTGGGCCACCGGTATCTGCAGTACCTGCTTCTTTTCAAGTCCCCCGGTAAACGGGGTATCGGTGGTCTCGCAGCGGATATGAACCTGTTTGCAGATGAAGCGCAGCTGCCGGTTATGCAGCATGGCACCCGGCAGCAGATCGGCCTCCAGCAGAATCTGGAACCCGTTGCATATACCGAGCACCGGTCCGCCCTTCTCCGCAAATTCCACCACCGACTGCATGATAGGGGAGAATCGGGCGATCGCACCGGAACGCAGGTAGTCGCCGTATGAAAATCCGCCGGGTATTATCAGGAAGTCGATTCCGGACAGATCGGTGTCCTTATGCCATAGAAATTTGGTTTCCACTTCCATCACATGCGCCAGGGCGTGATAGGCATCATGGTCGCAATTGGATCCGGGAAATACGATGACTCCGAAAGTTGTTGACACGTCTTATCCTTTTATTTCTGTGATTAACTCGATCTCTTTTAAAACGCCGTTGACCTCAAAACATTCTTCAAACGAACCCTCATACACGGTAGCCTTGCCCTCGTTGTGCACCTTCATAGTCAGTTTTTCCGCCTTGGATTGACTACAGCCGGTGGCCTTGATCAGCTGGCCGATCACCTCATCGAAGGTGTGAACTTCATCATTAAAAAGGATCACCCGCCAGGGGGTATCCTCGTCGGTCTGTTCCTCCTCCATCACATCCACCTCGACCAGCGGAGCTTGCTTCTTTTCTGTATCGGGCGGCCTTCCCGGCCCCGCCGGATCCGTACCGGACTGGAAATGTTTCATTGTATTCATCTCCAAATGGTATGGATTAGGCTGTGGCGTGTTTCGACAGTGAAATCTCAAAATTCTCCATCACCTCGTTGGCCAGCAGCTTCTCGCAGGCAGTCTCGGCGATCTCCCGGGCCTCATCCTCCGAATCGGCGTCAATCTCAAGTTCGATCAGCTTGCCGATACGAACCTCCTTGATCTCCCCGAGACCCAGGTTCTGCAGGGCATGATGGGTGGCTTTTCCCTTTGGATCGAGGATGGAAGGACGCAGGGTTATGTGGACTTTCGCTTTATACATTGTTGCTGGGTTGTTTTTTCAAAGCGTTAAAGTTAATCTTTATTTGACTTAGCTGCTAATTGCTTCATGATTAATTCGACCGCCTCATCGCGGGATCTTTCCTCCAGGTCGATCCAGTGGATGAAATCCCAACGGCGGAACCAGGTGAGCTGCCGCTTGGCGTAGCGCCGGGTCTGGGTCTTGATATCCTCAACCATCTGTTCGCGGGAAATCTCTCCCTGCAGATGAGCGATAACCTCCTTATATCCGACGGTGTTGAGGCCTGGATCCTCCGGCCGGAATCC
>JAWVYR010000099.1:0-8374 GCA_033722635.1 Balneolaceae bacterium
GTGTTGTGGTAGGTGGTGAAAGGCCGCGCCGAGGCTCCTCCGTAGATCGGCTGAAGTATCGGCGTTTCCACCTCCAGGTAACCGCGCTGATTCATAAAAGAGCGCATATGTTGAACCATCTCTGTTCGCTGTTGAAACACATCGCGAATCTCCGGGTTAACGATCAGATCGAGATAGCGCTGGCGGTATCGCTGCTCCTTGTCAGTAAACGCATCGTAGACCTTGGTGTCGCCTTCCTCGGTTTCCACCTCCTTGGGTATCGGAATAGGGCGGAGGGTTTTGCTCAGCATCCTGAACTCCTCTGCGTGCACGGTGGTTTCGCCGGTGCCGGTCTTGAATACAAATCCCCTGATTCCTACGATATCTCCGATGTCGGTCAGCTTCTTGAATACGGTGTTGTAGAGTTCCTGTCCCACATCATCGCGGCGAATATATACCTGAATGGTTCCCTCCGAATCCTGAATGTTGAAAAACGTGGATTTGCCCATGATTCGACGGGTCATGATACGGCCGGCGATGGAGACCCGTTCCAGTTGATCCTCCTCCTGATCATCCTTCCGGATCAGATCCGGATTCTCCAGGATCTGCTTTGAGCTGTGGGTTACTTTAAAATTGTAGGGGTAGGGATCGATATCCATCTGGCGCAGTTCCTGCAGTTTTTGCAGACGGATTTCGTGTTGTTCGCTGAGAGTTGCTTCCTCTTGGGCCATGAGGTTGTTCGCTGATTGTTTTTGTGAGTTCACCGGTACAGTGCTAGGATCGGAACAAAATATAAAATATGTCCCTAAATTGTGAGCCGATCTGTCCTCAAAAAAAAGGTTTTACCAGTTTATAATGGAAACCAGTCGCGTTATCTTACAGGCTGTGAAAATCAAAAAGATAGAATCTTGAAACGGATTAACGATACAGTGGCGGCGACCATTCCTGACTCCATCTACCTGGCGATCGATGGATGGCACTCCGATCTGCAGGATACGGTGCTTACCGGACAGGAAAAGGAGGAATACGACCTGCTCGGCCGTGAAGAGCGCAGGCGCGAGTTTATCTCATCCCGGCGGCTGGTCAAACTGCTTGTAAAAGATCTGGGTTTGGATCCCGACCTTTTTGAAGTGCAGAAAGATGGACTCGGAAAGCCGTTCGGCATCTACAGGAACCGGCGCTACAACCTGAGTATCGCGCATACGGATGAGATCATTCTGTGCGGCCTCTCCGATGAATTTGAGCTGGGTGTGGACATGGAACCGGTGGATCGGGAGGTAGCTGATAAACTGCGGGACCGAATTCTGCATGAAGAGGAGGTAGAGTCGTTGCAAAAAGTGAGCCTGATCCAGATCTGGACGATCAAGGAGGCGGTCGTCAAGCTGGAAGGGCGGGGATTGAGAAATAACCTCAATGAGATCATCGTTGAACAGGTGAAAGGAGATGAATTTCGGGCCCGACTGAATGATCAGAAGAAAGCGAGGGTTTGCAGTTTTGAACATGGAGATTATTGGATTTCACTGGCCCATTACCAGTAGCTAACAAGATGCAGCAAAAGCGGACATTATGAATATCACCGATTACTCCAAAGAACAGATTCAAGAGGGACTTGAGAAGGCACGAAAAGAGCATGACGGGGTTAACGACCAGATCCGATTGCTCTTTGCCCCGATCCGTATCGACGAAGAAAATTTTGATATCGCATGCAATATCTACAGCCGCATCGATCCCGGTGGGTTCAATACTGCGGTGGTGGTGGAGGCGTACGACGAGGTATTGGAAAAGAAACTTCCCATGCCCTCCAATCGGTTTTTTAAAACACCGCTCGGGGAGGTGCCGGTTAACGATTTTATGCGAAATGAGTTTTGCGATGAGGAGGATGATTTCTTCATTCACGATGAAGGATACAGCAAGCAGATGAGCCTGTTTCAACAGTTGATGTTTCTGCAGACCGTCAAGGAGGATTTTTCGGCGTTGAGCATCCAGATTGCCGACAGGGAACAGCCGATCGTCAAGGAGCTCGCGTATGTGCTCGAAGAGGTGCTGGCCTCCCGCAGCGCCCTGCTGATTTTCTGCTGCGAACTGGCCAACAGCCGAAAAAAAGAGTTTGAACGGATTCGAAAGATGGTGAAGAAGAAAAACCATTCCGGTTTGCTGAACTATCTCAACAGCGGGGAATCGCATATCGAGGGCACCACCAGCTTTATCGCAGGGGTGCTGGTGGCCAACACCTGGGAGCTGAACCTCAATTTCCTCAACGGTGAATATGACCGGTACAACGGCAGCCTGCTGACCGCCTACGGCGACAGGGAAAAAGTGCTTTTTTAGCAACGGTAGCGATGACCATTCCTGACATATCGATCATTGGCATCGGGGCTGTTGGGCGAACGATGGCCCTGGCCCTGAATGCCTGCAATTTTCCCTTGAAGAGTCTCTACAACCGTCATCCGGCCAAAGCCGAAAACCTGGCTTCCAGGCTTGGTGTTTCGACCGTCGGACCTTTTCCCAAAAATAAATCGGAGCTGGGGGAGATGCTGTTCCTGGGAGTACCGGACGCAGAGATCCGGGACACGGCGGATCGGTTGGCCGGTATCGATGATGATTTTGAAAGTACCATTGCCGTCCATTTTTCGGGTACCGGCAGTTCGCAATGGCTTGACCCGCTCCGGCAGAAGGGCGCATCGGCCGCTGCCTTTCACCCTTTACAAACGTTTAATGCGGAATCAGATCCTGTAATCATCCGGGGCATCCATTTCAGTGTAGAAGGGGATGATAGGGCGGTTGCCGTGTTACAGGAGATCGCTGCAAAAATGGAAGCCCACGCGTTGGTCATCGATAGGGAGAGCAAACCGTACCTGCATGCCGCCGCCGTTATCGCTTCCAACTATCTGTTATCGCTGATGGAAGCAGCCGGTCGTACAGCTGCGGCCGGGGGTATGGATGAGCGGCAGGCCCGGGAGGCGCTGATGCCTTTGGTACGACAGACCCTGGTAAATGCAACAGCCACCGATCTATCGGCGGTATTGAGTGGCCCGATCGCACGAGGTGATGCAGTTACGGTGCAAAAGCATCTGCAATTGCTGGAACATAATGCCGGACTGTCATCGTTATACAAATCTATGGGTTTGTATACGGTCAAACTGGCTGAGAGCAACGGGAAACTGAACCGCAGCCAGGTTGAGAAGCTGAAAAGGATTTTGAACACATAATCGAGCTGATGCAGCAGGATTTTTTCGAAAAGGTCTACGAGGTTGTTGCCCGGATCCCGAAGGGAAAAGTGACTACCTACGGTGCGATCGCGGAGTATCTGGGCGTTGCTTCCGCAGCCCGCATGGTCGGTTATGCCCTTAACCGGTCGCAGGGATCGGGTATCCCGGCCCACCGCGTACTGAACCGGCTTGGTCAACTTACCGGCAGAGCTCACTTCCCCGATGATACCATGAAGGAACGGTTGGAGCAGGAGGGGATAGGTTTTGTAGAAGAATACACCGTGGATCTGGATAATCATTTCTGGAGTCCGCTCGAACTGTTAGAAAAGGAGGGCTGAGATGTATATTGGCTGTATTAAACGAAATGTTGTGTTGATCGCCGTTGTTGCTGCGTTGACTGCCGGAGTTTCTACCGCGGTGGCCCAGGAGTCAGGCAAACAGCCGCTGCTCAAGGATGCCACCCCGGAGGAGCTGCAGCAGATCATTCGATCCTATGAAGGAGAAAAGGCAGTGTTGGTCAATGTCTGGGCAACCTGGTGCGGCCCCTGCAAGGAAGAATTTCCGGATATCGTGAAGCTGCAGCACGAATATTCCGAAGAGCTGCAGGTGATCTTTATCTCCACCGATTTCGACGACAGCCGGGGGAAGGTTAAGGATTTTCTCAAGGATCACAACGTAAACTGGACTACCTATTTTCAACAGGGAAACGATCAGCAATTTATCGAGTCCCTTTCGAGTGAGTGGACCGGCGCCATGCCCTTTACCAAGATCATATCCAGGGATGGCACCGTGGTGGCTCAGTGGGAAAACAGTGCCGATTACGATACATTCAACAAACATGTCAATAAAGCCATAGGATCTTAATATGATGAATACTTTACCGACCTACCTGAAAAGTGCATTTGCATTGCTGTTTATTCTGGCGTTTGCCCCCTTTGCGGAGATGCCGGTTGATGAGCTTGAGATCGGCAAAAAGGCGCCCATGACCGATGTTGAGGTCAAGGATGTTTCCGGAAAGATGCTGACCCTTTCGGAGGTGGCCGATGAAAACGGGTTGCTGGTTATATTCTCCTGTAATACCTGTCCCTGGGTGGACAAGTGGGAGGATCGCTACAACCCGATCGCGGAGCTGGCCAAAAACAACGATATAGGCATGATCGCGCTCAATCCCAACACGGAGTCCCGCAACCGCGGTGATTCCTTCGAGGATATGAAAAAGCGGGCCGAACGACAGAATTATTCGTTTTATTACGCGCTTGACGAGAATAATCGCCTGGCCGACGCTTTCGGAGCCACCCGAACCCCCCATGTATTCCTCTTTAACGGCGAAAAGGAGCTGGTCTATCGGGGTGCTATCGATGACAATGCAAATTCTGCAGAGAATGTCGATAATCCGTATCTGCGCAACGCCATCCAATCGATGGTTGCCGGTGAAGAGATCTCTGTGAAAACTACAAAATCGCTTGGATGCACGATCAAGCGGGTTCGCTAACTCCCTATACAATAATTTCTTATTTTCAGAGGTTTACTGCGATCCGGTAAACCTCTGTTTATGTTAACACGAAACGGTACAACCCTATGCCCACGTGGACGCTCAACACCGAATTCAATATTGAGGCAGCCCATCGCATCGAGGGGTACGATGGGAAATGCGGCCGTATGCACGGCCATCGGTACAAGGTGCGACTCAGCGCCCGTTCCGAAAAGCTGCATCCATCCAAATATCTGAAGGATCCCGAGATGGTCTGTGATTTCCGTGAGCTGAAGTGGGCCGCCAAGGATGGCGAGAAAGGGGGGCTGGATCATTCGGTGTTAAATGAAAAAATGGAAGCAAACCCGACTGCCGAACGAATCGCCCAGTATATCCATACCGAGACCAAGAAACGGATTCCCGATAGTATTGAACTGAAGGTGATCGTTTGGGAGACCGAGGACAACTGGGTTGAGTTCACCGACTGAGATTATGTTTAAACCTGCGGAGCAATCTGATATCGACCTGTTTCCAGATTCAGACCAACTGGATAAGGTGAAGTATCCGGTCATGGAGGATTTTTACACCATCCAGGGGGAAGGGGTCCACACCGGCAAGCCGGCCTATTTCATCCGGACGGGCGGATGCGATGTACAGTGCTGGTGGTGCGATGTCAAGGAGAGCTGGGATGAGGAAAAACATCCACGCATTGAAACAGGGGAGGTAGTGAAGCGAGCCGCAAATAGCGGGGCCAGGATCGCAGTGATCACCGGCGGGGAGCCGCTGTTGCACGACCTGGATCCGTTGACCTATCGGCTGCGGGAGGAGGGGCTGCAGGTACATATCGAAACCAGCGGGTCGTCGCCGCTGTCGGGATACCTTGATTGGATAACCCTGTCCCCCAAACGGTTCAAAAAGCCCCTGGATGAGATCTTTCCCTATGTCGATGAGCTTAAAGTGGTGGTGCTGAAAAAGAAGGATATCGAGTGGGCCGAGAAAAATGCCGCCAGATGCCCCGGAAACACCCGGCTTCTGCTGCAGCCGGAGTGGGATACCCCATCCTCAATCAGGCTGATCGTCGAGTATGTGAAGAACCATCCGGAATGGGGAATCAGCCTTCAGACGCACAAGTTTCTGGGCGTGCCCTGATGATGGGTGCAAACGGTGTCGCCTGCTCATCTGTATTTTTTGAAGATCTCCGCAAGCTCCTCATCTATA
Organism: Balneolaceae bacterium; assembly: GCA_033722635.1. Classification (GTDB taxonomy): domain Bacteria; phylum Bacteroidota; class Rhodothermia; order Balneolales; family Balneolaceae; genus JAWVYR01. Next base: position 5,878 of record JAWVYR010000099.1, read on the forward strand.
TCGGTGACGATAGTCGGCTCGAATGGTTCGGCGGTAAGCTGCTGATAAAGCTCGGCGTACCGTTCAAATATCTCCCAACGTAGATCATCGGGAAGATCCGGCAGCTGCTGGCCCTCTTTGCCCTGAAATCCCTGATCCATCAGCCATTCCCGTAAAAATTCTTTTGATAGCTGTTTTTGCGGCAGCTCCTTCCGAAGTCGTTCCTCATATTCGTCGGCGTAGAAATAGCGGGACGAATCGGGGGTATGGACCTCATCGATCAACACCAGATTATCTCCAAATATCCCGAATTCGTACTTGGTGTCCACCAGAATCAATCCCCGATCCGTGGCGATCTGCTGCCCTCTTCTGAAGATATTGAAAGCGGTATTTCTGATCTCCTCCCAGAGAAGGCGATCCACGATACCCCGTTCCAAAATCTCCTTTTCAGAGATATCCTCGTCATGCCCTTCCTTGGCTTTGGTTGCCGGCGTCATGATCGGAACATCGAACATCTCATTCTTCACCATGCCGTCAGGCAGGGGAACTCCGCAGAGCTCCCGTCGGCCCGATTTGTAGACACGCCAGGCATGCCCGGTCAGGCAGGACCGGATCACCACCTCGACCGGAATCGGATCGCATTTTCGGGCGATCGTCACATTTGGATGCGGCAGATCGATGAGATGGGTGGTTACCAGCTCGTTTACCTTTTTAAAATTGTAGGCGGAGAGCTGATTCAATATCTGACCTTTAAAGGGGATCGGCTGGCGCATGATATGGTCGAAGGCCGAGATGCGGTCGGTAACGACCATGCCTAGAGTCTCATCATTCAGAGTATACACTTCCCGCACTTTGCCGCGATAGGGCTCACCGGCGGAAGGAACCTTCGTTTTCATCACGCAGTGTTGCAGCGCTTCGGATCGGGAGATGGATCTATCCATGTACAGCTGGCAAATTCTAATGGTTATTATTGAAACTTTACCCTAAAATCCTAAAAAGTATGGTACTATTGAAATTTCATTTGGGATCCTGAACCCGGCGGATCGGGAAAACAATCAATTGTCGAAGTTCGGGAACTTTTGTACTTATATATCGCTTTTCCATCTCTACATATTCAACCGAACCAATCCTTCGATGTTTTCCAACCTGCTGCATATACCGGTGACCTTGGTCAGACCGCTATACGAGCGCTCCTCTTTTCACCGCTCGGTGATTGAAGAGCTGGATGACCAGGAGCTCAGGGAAGCATATTCGATCTGCCGGTCGATCACGCGCAACCATGCCAAAACGTTTTATATGGCAACCCGCTTTCTTCCCAACCAAAAACAGCGCGGTATTTTTGCGATCTATGCGCTATGTCGGTATATCGACGATATGGTGGATGAGGCGGAAGATCTGATACGCAAGCATGAGTTATCACAGGATGAGATATCCGTCCATCTGGGCAAATGGAAGTCGCAGCTGCAGGATACCTATGAGGGATACCGCCACGACAACCCGATACTTTTGGCGCTTGCTGATGTCCTTAAACACTACCACATCTCCATCGATCTGCCTTTCACCCTGATGGAGGGAGTGGCGATGGACCTGGTAAAAAACCGCTACCAATCGTTCAAAGAGCTCTATGAATACGCTTATAAGGTTGCCTCGATCGTAGGACTGATGACCTTGGAGATATTCGGTTACAGCGATTCGGAGGCGCCTGACTATGCGGTTGATCTGGGCATTGCGATGCAGCTCACTAATATCCTCAGGGATCTGGGTGAAGATCTCAGCAAGGACCGTATATACTTGCCCCGCGAGGATTTGGATCAGTTTCAGGTACGTGAACGGGACCTGATTGCACACCGAATGACAGAAAATTTTGTCAACCTGATGAAGTATCAGATCTGCCGTGCACGCCACTACTACAGCCAAGCGGAAAAAGGTATTCCCATGCTGTCGAAAGACAGCCGACTACCGGTAGGTCTGGCCCTGACCAATTACAGTCGCATCCTGGATAAGATCGAGGAGAACAGCTATCAGGTATTCAGCAGGAGGGCCTATCTGAGTAAAAGTGAAAAGCTGATGATGCTTCCCCGGGTTCTGCAGAAAACCCGTTTTTCCCGGTCTGCCGGTGAGTAATAGCCCCGATTATTTCTCTTACACAATACAAGCTTATCTGTTATATTCCCTATCCCGAATTGAAGAGTTTGTAGCAGAATCTGAGAAAGTTTGCATGAATAAGAACAGCAAAAGTTGGCAAAGCCCCAGTCTGGGTAGGGATATGGAGCTGCTTGTGTATGGTGATACCGGCACGCCGGTGCTGGCTCTTCCCACCCGGGGAGGATCCTGCAGCCAATGGGAGGAGGAGGGGATGATCGATACGCTGACCGACCAGATTGAGAACGGTTTCAACCAGGTCTACTGTATCGATTCGGTGGATGATGAAAGTTTTTTCAATGAGAAGATCAAACCCTCCCGCCGGCTGATGCGCCAGCAGCAGTATGAGTCGTATGTCGTTGACGAAGTGGTTCCA
>JAWVYR010000100.1:0-8366 GCA_033722635.1 Balneolaceae bacterium
CGGGCTGCCAGCACGGTGGAGGTGAGCATATTGTCGGAGAGGCCGTGAGCGATTTTGGCCATCGTATTGGCGGTGCAGGGGGCGATCACAAACAGATCGGCCCATTCTCCCCATTCGATGTGGCGTACCCACGATTCATGGGAGGAGGAAGCGTCGTCAAACAGATGAACGGCCACTTCCGAACGGCTGAGAGAGGCAAAGGTTTCGACGCCCACAAACCGGGTGGCTGCGGGAGTCATCGTCACTTTAACTTCGGCTCCCGCCTTCTGAAGTTCCCGCAAAAGAAAAGCAGCCTTATAGGCTGCAATTCCCCCGGTAACGCCCAGTATTACCCGTGCACCGGATAACATCGCTAATCTTCTTCGTTGGGATAGTGGAAATAGATTTTTCCTTCCCGCATCTCATCCACGGCCCGCTGTGTAGCATGTGGCAGTTTTTCAAACTCTTTGGAGATATTCTCCTGCTCTTCGTTGAAGGAAAACTCGTCTTCATCCTCAAATCCTTCGAAATACTTGAGTTTTTCATCCAGCTGCAGCTTTTCCTGGGCTGCGATCTGGCGGGCCCGCTTCGACATGATCACAATCAGCTCATACTGGTTGCCCGTATCCTTGTTAAGTTTTTCAATATCCAGTGTTTTTATCGGCATCGTAGTAGGTTTTAATTATATAAAAGATTCAATAATGTCTTTGACCTGCCTGTAGGCTGTTTCCAATTCGTCGTTGATAACAACGTAATCAAACCTGTCAGCGTATGTCAGTTCGTGCCTGGCACGGTCCAAACGAAGTTGAAGGCTTTCATCGGATTCCGAGCCGCGTTTCAACAGCCGTTTTTTCAGTTCTTCAAGGGAGGGAGGCTGAATGAATATTGTCACACAGTCATCCTTGTAAATATTCTTGATGTTCAGTGCTCCTTTCACCTCGATATCAAGCAGGGGAAAATAGCCAGAATTCAGTAGTTTATCAACTTCCGAACGAAGGGTTCCATACCTTATATCGTTGTAGAATTCCTCCCATTCCAGAAAATCGTTTTCTTCAATTTTCTCCTGGAACTCCTCCTCAGAGAGAAAATGATAATGCTTGCCGTCCACCTCACCGGGACGACGGTCCCGGGTGGTCGCGGAGACCGAAAATTTGATTTTATCAAAATCCTCCAGCAGTCGATTGGCGATGGTAGTTTTACCCGATCCGCTGGGAGCCACGATAACGATCACTTTACATTTATTGTCGTTATTCAATATTCTGCACCTGTTCTCGAATCTGTTCGAGGCTTTCTTTTGCCTTCACCACATATTGTGAGATCTCGGAACTGTTCGACTTGGATCCGATGGTATTGATCTCTCGGTTGATCTCCTGGGAGAGGAAGTTAAGCCGGCGCCCCACCGATTCATCCTGTTCAATCGCCTCATGAAAAAATTTGAGATGCGATCGTATCCGGACGATCTCCTCGGTGATATCCAGCTTATCCGCCAGTATTGCGATCTCCTGTTCCAGCCGCTCGGGATCCAGCTGCTCATCCTGCATGAGGGCCTGAATCCGTTCGTTCAACTTTTTCCGCTCCTCTTCGGCGCGTCCTTCGGTCTCCGCAGCCACCTTGTCAAGCATCGTACCGATGTGATCGACCCGCTGTATCAGGTCTTTCTCGAGCTGTTTCCCCTCCTGGTGTCTCATTTCGTTGAGATGTTGCAGTGCCTGCCCGGTTGCCGAACGAGTTAGCTGCCAGATTGTTTCCAGGGTCGATTCATCCTTTTCCTTGGATATGAAGATGTCGTTGAACTGCATCAGGTTTCGCAAAGTAACCGGTGATTCAATGCCTGCTACTTGACGAAGCTCCTCGAGCAGCGCCATGTAACCCTTTACCAGCGGGCGGCTGATGGTAATGTCGGGTTCCCCGGTTTGGGCCTGATCGACCCGGACATTGGCGTTGACTTTACCCCTTGATATATGGTCCTGAACCATCTCCTTCAGCTCCAGCTCCTTCTCCTGGATAGACTGGGGTATTCGCAGATTGATATCCAGATATCGGCTGTTCACCGATTTGATCTCGACCGTTACGGAGAGGCCATCGGAAGATGCCTCGCCACGGCCGAAGCCGGTCATCGATATAATCATTCTGTTGGCTTGTGGAGTCGAGTTTATTACAGAAAAACTAAAATACGAAAGTCAACTTCAGATAAAAACAGGCGTTCCTGGGGGTTATGACAGGTCTGAACCATCAAATCAGCTCACTTTTTACCTGTTCAGCAAGTTCCTTCGCCTTCTCAGGGGTGGTACCCTCCGAGTAGACGCGTATAATCGGCTCAGTATTGGATTTGCGCAAATGTACCCAGCCCTCTTCAAACTCGATTTTGATACCGTCGGTAAGGTCGGTCTGGTGACCGGAATAGCGCTCCGCGGCCTCATCGAGCAGCTTGTCTGGATCCAGATCATCAAGGGTTATCCGGTCTTTGCTCATGAAGTAATCCGGCAGCGATTTACGGTATTCCGAAGAGGAGACCTCCCGCTCGGCCAGCAGCTGCAGGATCATCGCCGTACCCACCAGGGCATCCCTCCCGTAGTGCAGATCGGGATTGATCACCCCGCCGTTGCCCTCCCCGCCGATCACGGCATCCACCTGCTGCATCTTCTTGACCACATTGATCTCGCCGACCGCCGAGCGGTGGCAAACCTGGTTGAATTTGCGGGCTACATCATCCACCGCCCGCGAGGAGGAGAGGTTTGTGGCGCAGGGACCGGGCCTTTTGCTGAGCATGAAGTCGAATGCCGCTGCCTGGGTATACTCCTCCCCGAAAACCCTGCCCTCGTCGGTAACCAGCGCGAGCCGGTCGGCATCAGGATCGGTTGAGATACCCAGGTCGCATTGCTGTTCCTTTACCAACCCGCAAAGGTCCTGCAGGTGTTCGGGCAGGGGCTCCGGATTGTGCGCGAATAGACCGTGTGGCGCCTCGTTGATTCGATGGATTGTTTTTACCCCCAGCGCTTCAAGCAGCGGCGGCTGGGCGATAGCGCCGGTTCCATTCACCGGATCGATCGCTACTCGAAACCCGGCTTCGGCGATCACACCGCTGTCTATATAGGTTAATTCGATAATCGACTGTATATGGGCATCGAGAGCCTCGGGATCCTCACTTACCGATCCGATTCGGTCGAATGGCTGGTAGGTGAATTCCCCGCTTTGACTGATCTCGATCACCCGACTGCCCTGCTGCTGGTCCAGGAACTCGCTCTTGCCGTTCAGCAGTTTTAGCGCATTCCACTCTTCGGGATTGTGGCTTGCGGAGATGATAACGGCGCCGGCGGCGCTGTGGTTGAGTACCGCCATGGCAACGGTGGGAGTGGGGACCATGCCGAGCCGTATCACATCACATCCCACCGATTGGAGGGTGGAGACTACAATATTTTCGCACAAAGGCCCGGTAACACGGGTATCGCGTCCTACAATCACCGTTTTGCCTGGTCCGATCCAGGTGCCGAAGCCGGCGCTGAAGCTGGTGAGATTCTCGGGGTTCAGGTCGGTTCCGAATACGCCCCGGATACCGGATACGGAAATCATCAATGCCATCTCGGAGTACTACCTGTTTCGTTTGGGGTTCCATTTTTCTTCACTCGCTCCTGACTCTTTATTCTCATACCGGGCGAGTACAAACAGAAAATCCGACAGCCGGTTCAGGAATGTAATCACATGATCGGAGATCTCCTCCTGTTCTGAACAATGGACGGCCGCACGTTCGGCACGCCGGCAGATGGTCCGGGCCTGGTGTAGCGTTGCACCGGTATGGGAGCCGCCGGGGAGCAAGAAATTTTTCAGGGGCGGAAGCTCTTCATCCATCTCATCGATCGCCTGTTCAAGATAATCAACCTCAACAGAACTGATCCGGTCGATCCGTTCACTGGCGGAGGGGGGAGTAGCCAGGTCAGCTCCCAGAATCATCAGGAACTCCTGTATCTTGCGGATCCATTCGCCCCCTTTTTCGGAGAGGCCGAAACTCACGGCCAGGCCGATCACCGAATTCAATTCGTCCACATTGCCGTAAGCGTCGATGCGCAGTGAAGCTTTGGAGACCCGCTCTCCGCCGTAGAGAGAGGTTTTCCCGGTGTCGCCTTTTCTTGTATATATTTTCATGAATTCAACGGATTTTATTTTGGGGATGAAAAGTACGGAGCTGAGCCCACAGTTTCAGGTCTGATTTGGGTGGGTCCTTTATTGGGTCAGATATCCTTCTCCCATCACCTCCAGGTTGATGCCGGTATGTTCAAGGTTTTCGAGCATCTCGATGCATTCCGCGGCGTGCACCTGTGGACAGGCGAATTTTTTGCGAACACGTTGCCGATAGGAGGTCTCCAGTTCCTTCAACCCGAAGCGGTTTTCCAGCTGTTTGACCCGGTTTTCCTGATCGTAGGCATACACGATTTCCAAGATCCGGGTCGGTACGATCGTCACAAGGCGCGACTTCTCCAGGCAGAGTCCGGCTGTGCGGCCGTAGGCCTTGATCAACCCTGACCGGCCCAGCTTGGTGCCGCCAAAATAACGGACCACCACCAGACCTGTATTACTAACATCATGGGATCGCAGCTGATTGAGTATCGGCATTCCCGCCGTTCCGCTGGGTTCACCGGCATCATTTGCGTACTCATCGATACGATCAAGGCCGATTCTCCAGGCACAACAGTGGTGGGAGGCGTCCTCATGTTGCGATACCAGCTGATCGAACTTCTCATCGAATCTCTCCCGGGTTTCGATATGGAAGAGAAATCCGGTGAAGCGGGATCCCTTCTCTGTCAGTGTTGCGGAAACCGGTTCTTTGATCGTCTTCAAACAGGAATGATTTAGGGTGACTGAGGGTTCGGAATTTGAAATAAAATAACCAAAATTTTACGCAAACCTGACCGGCTGCAGATCTCCAATACGTTCGGTACACCGGAACGCAATTTAGATCAGCTCTGAATAGGTGAAGAGTCAGGCATCAGATCACAACTGCCTTGCCTTTTAGTCGAATTCACCTCATTTTCTCCTCAGGTTTGGAGCAGTCTCCGGCAATACTACCCCGGATGTTCCTGGAAAAAAAATAAATCGATTTAATACAGATAGATTGCAATGCCCTCGATGCTCAAAGCGCTTCAGTCCCAGGTAGGCAGAAAAATTCTCACTGGTATTACCGGCATCGGGTTGATGATCTTTATCATTGGCCATCTTGCGGGCAATCTCACCCTGTTTGCAGGATCGCAAACTTTTAACGCATATACCCTGAAGCTTGAAAGCCTTGGATGGTTGCTTTATATCATTGAGGCCTTACTGGCCGGGGCATTTCTGCTGCATGCATGGCTGGGTATCTCGATCTGGCTGAAGCGCCGGAGGGCCCGTCCCGAGGGATACGAGGAATACCATTCGATCGGCGGACCAAGCCATCGCTCATGGGCTTCCCGTTCCATGATATTCACCGGAATCGTACTGTTGGTGTTCCTGGTGATTCATATCGATACATTCAAACTGGGAGAGACCGACATGATATTGATTGACGGGCAGGAGGCCCGCGACCTGAAGGAGTTGGTACTGGCCAAATTCCAGGAACCGCTGTATGCGTTTGGATATACCGTGGTGATGATCCTGCTGGGTTTTCATCTCGGACATGGTTTTTGGAGTGCTTTTACCTCCCTTACGATGAAACATAAACGATATTCAACAGTCATCTATGCGACAGGAATCGCCTTCGCTATTCTGATGGCGGTGGGTTTCCTCTTTATTCCGCTTTATATCTATTTCACCGGTGGTGAGGGCTCGTTGATTGCATACTGAAATTGAACAAACCTGCGAATAAACCGGGGCGCTGTATTACCTGCAGCCGCGCCGGTCGCTAAACCAAATATCTATGAACTTAGATTCAAAAGTTCCCTCCGGTTCACTTGAGGAGAAATGGGACAAGCATCTCAATGAAATCAAACTGGTTGCGCCGAATAACAAGCGCAAACATGAGATCATCGTTGTGGGTACCGGTCTGGCTGGAGGCTCCGCGGCGGCCAGCCTTGCCGAACTGGGATATAATGTTAAAAGTTTCTGCATCCAGGATTCGGCGCGCAGGGCGCACAGCATCGCCGCGCAGGGGGGGATCAATGCCGCAAAGAATTATCCGAACGACGGCGACACCATCTGGCGGCTGTTTTACGATACCATCAAAGGGGGGGATTACCGTTCGAGGGAAGCCAACGTGTACCGGCTGGCTCAGATCTCCAATGAAATCATCGACCAGGCGGTGGCTCAGGGTGTTCCGTTTGCACGAGAGTACAGCGGTTTGCTGGCCAACCGCTCCTTCGGGGGAGTGCAGGTATCGAGAACCTTTTATGCCCGGGGCCAAACCGGCCAGCAGCTGCTGCTGGGGGCCTACCAGGCGATGATGAAACAGATCTATGCAGGTAAAATCGAGTACTACCCGCGCCACGAGATGCTGGACCTGGTGGTGGTCGACGGTAAAGCCAGAGGAATCATCACCCGCGATCTCGTCTCCGGTGAAATCAAACGGTGGGCGGCCGATGCCGTGGTGTTGGCCACCGGCGGTTATGGCAATATCTTTTTTCTCTCTACCAACGCAAAAAACTCCAATGTAACCGCAGCCTGGCGCTGTCATAAGCGGGGTGCGGCCTTTGCCAATCCCTGTTATATCCAGGTGCATCCGACCTGTATCCCGCAGTCCGGCCACTATCAGTCGAAACTGACCTTGATGAGCGAAAGCCTGCGGAACGACGGCCGGGTATGGGTTCCCAAAAACAAGGATGATGACCGCCCACCCAACCAGATACCCGAGGAGGATCGCTGGTACTATCTGGAGGACAAATATCCAAGCTTCGGCAACCTGGTACCGCGTGATGTAGCCTCCCGAAATGCCAAGTATGTCACCGATGACGGGCTGGGCGTGGGCAAGACCGGCAAAGCGGTCTATCTCGATTTCCGCGATGCGATTGAGCGGCAGGGCATGAAACAGATCGATGATAAATATGGCAACCTCTTTGAGATCTATGAAAATATCACCGACGAAGATCCCCACGAGGTACCGATGCGGATCTTCCCGGCCGTGCACTATACGATGGGCGGGCTCTGGGTAGACTACAATCTGATGAGTACCATCCCTGGACTTTTTGTGATCGGGGAAGCGAATTTTTCTGACCACGGGGCAAACCGCCTGGGAGCCAGCGCATTGATGCAGGGGCTGGCAGACGGCTATTTTGTCATACCCTATACCATGGGCAACTATATAGCCGAAACCGACCTGCCCGAAGTGAAGCTCGAACATGATGCTTTCGATGAAGCGGCCGACAATGCTCAAGGAGATATCGACAGGCTGCTTAATGTGAACGGCAGCAGGAGCGTCATCGATTTCCACCGGGAGCTCGGCGATGTGATGTGGGACAAGGTGGGCATATCGCGTACCCGTGAGGGACTGAAAGAAGCGATCGAAAAATTCAGGAGCCTGCGTGAGGAATTTTGGCAGGATGTAAAGGTTCCCGGAGACCAGAACAACTATAACAAATACCTGGAGTTTGCCGGTCGCGTAGCCGACTTCCTGGAGCTGGCCGAACTGATTGCAGCGGATGCACTAGATCGGGAGGAATCCTGCGGCTGCCATTTTAGGGAGGAATACGCCACCGAGGATGGAGAGGCCAAAAGAAATGACGAAGCATACTCCTTTGTGTCTGCCTGGGAATTTAAAGGGATCAACGGTTCCCTGCAGGAGGAACTGCATCAGGAAAACCTGGATTTTGAATTTGTCGAGCTTAAACAAAGAAGTTATGAATAGAGTACGGCTGAAACCAACCCGTTGAGGCCGGCTCAGCAAATGAAAGTATTTTAATTATGGCTGAGAGCAAAACCATACATCTGAAGATCTGGAGGCAGGAGGGACCCGACAAGCCGGGCAGGCTGGTGGATTACACTGTGGGGGAGGTGAATCCCGATATGTCGTTCCTGGAGATGCTGGACGTGTTGAATGAAAACCTCATAATGGAAGGGGAGGAACCGGTGGAGTTTGACTACGATTGCCGGGAGGGTATCTGCGGCTCCTGCAACCTGATGATCAATGGTATCGCCCACGGCCCCAAGGCGCTGACCTGCTCCTGCGAACTGTATATGAGAAATTTCGAGGATGGAACCACGGTTACGGTGGAACCCTTTCGGGCAAAAGCGTTTCCGGTCATCAAGGATCTTGTGGTGGACCGCAGCGCTTTCGACCGAATCATCGAAGCAGGTGGATATATTTCGGTCAAAACCGGCTCTGCACCCGACGCCAACAATATCCTGATTGATAAGAGCAAAGCGGATACATCTTTTGAGTATGCGACCTGCATCGGATGCGGAGCCTGCGTAGCCGCCTGCCCCAACTC
>JAWVYR010000101.1:0-8331 GCA_033722635.1 Balneolaceae bacterium
AATTTTTTTTTAATAAATGGGAACTGCAGGACATCATTATAAGTTCTATCATAATTTTATAGTTTATTAGAATATAAAAATATTCAAAGTTGGGAACGATTATATTTTTTCTTTGTTATACAGTTATAAGTTAACTTTAACTAACTGTATCAACAATGAAAACCATAGCGAACAACTTAAAAGCTTTTACGATTTTACTTGTGCTTTCGACGGGCGTATTTTTTGCCGCCTGCGATAATAACGGAACGGATCCGATAATCAGTCAAAACATTGTCGAATTTGCACAGCAATCCGATAACTTCACAACCCTGGCGCAGTTGGTAGAAGATGCGGGCTTGGCTTCCGAACTTAGTGGTCCTGGTCCGTTTACCGTCTTCGGTCCCACCGACGCAGCCTTTGCCCAAATCCCATCCAGTGTGCTTGAGAACCTGACTAACGACCAGCTGGTTCAGATTCTCACGTATCACGTGGTTCAGGGAGAAATTTTCGCGGGTGATCTTTCGGCCCAGCAAAGTCCTGCAAGCCTGGAAGGGGGACAACTCTTCATCGAGGCCGGTGATGGAGTTATTGTTAACGACAATTCAAATGTCGTAGAAGCGGATGTAAATGTCAGCAACGGTGTTATACATGGTGTCGACCAAGTGCTATTTCCCGACAACTTTTTGGATGTAGTGAGCATCGTTGGCAAGCGTTTCAATCTCGAGGTAATGGAAAGTGCGGTTTCGGATGCCAATCTGGTTTCAACCCTTCAGCAGGAAACCCAGGATGGGTTCACGGTATTCGCCCCGACAAACGTCGCATTCGATGCGATCACGGTACCGAACGATCAGCAGCAGTTGCAGGATGTGCTTACCTACCATGTAATTCCGTCCAAAGTACTGTCCGGAGATCTCCAGGCCAGCCAGACAGTGACGACGGTGAACGGTAACGACATCACGATTGAAGTAAGCAACGGTACCGTTACCATCAATGGCAGCGCAACGGTAATCACCGCCGACCTTGAAGGAACCAACGGCGTCGTACACATTATCGACGAGGTGCTGATTCCTCCAAGCAACTAAGCGTTCAAGCAGTACCCCGGAAGGGACAGTCCATCTGATTGTCCCTTCTTTTTTTATTAAGGCACTTCTGCCTACCTGCTTTTCGTCCTGATCACGATCACCCCGTTGCTGCCCTCCATGCCATAGCGCGAAGAAGCTTCGGTACCTTTCAGAACATCGATCGATGCGATATCTCTAACGTTCACGATACCAGCGACGGTCGAATACTGCCTGCCCACGCGCTGCCCGTCGACGACAAAGAGAGGGGCATTGGTTCCTGTCACACTGTTGTTGCTTCCACGAACAAACACCTGAACATTTCTTCCGCTCCCCTGAACCCTGACCGAGGAGTAACGCCGCAGATAATCAGCGAGCGTCAGGCTCGGATCGGTGATCTCTCCCTGGCTGCCGCCGCTTGAGCGCTGGCTGCCGGAGCTGGCGCATCCGGCAAGCAGCCCGGTTGTCGAGATGAGCAATATGACTATAAATTCCTTGTATTGAATCTTAATCATGATTAATCAATATGGATGTTTTCTTTGTTACTATACCAATGACTCCGGCATTCTGTAAATACAACGAATCTAATAACGGATAAATATCCCTTATCCAAAATTTCTTTTCACTATATTGGATGATAGTAATCGGTAAATTGGGATGGAGGAATCCATTATTTATCACGTACAATATAATAAGGGAAGGCGGTCATGAACAATCAATCACAGATTCTTGGCGGATCTGCCAACAGGATGCGGTGGATTCTCTTTTCCGTAATCACACTACTATTCGTTACTATCACGGTGCTCACCATACTGGCTCTATTTACAGAAATTGTTGAGGTAAAGCCCTCCTATGAGGAAAAGCTGCTGTATGCATTCATACTTGAAATTGCCGCTGCCATCTTTGGACTCTTTTATTCATTGTTTCAGCTAAAACCGATGGGGCAAAGCAAAACCTACAACGAACTGACAAATGCCACCGAGGAGATGGCTGAATATGCCAGCCTGGAACACAAACGGTCTCGTATGCGGGTTGCTGATGTGGACCTTGAGGGGCTGAAGGGACACTGGTCTTCAACCTGGTACCTCGAGGGGGAAGAGGAACCTTATGTAGAAGACGATATCTGGATCGAAGAGATCAACGGGAATGAAGTTCACGGCAAAGGAAAAGATTCCAAAGGAACCTATGAATTTGAAGGCCTTTACCTTCGGGGGGTATTAACGCTCGTTTATAAGTATATCGAGGAGGGGTTTTCTTTGGCGGGCGTCATCGTTATGAAGGTCGGCCCCCGGAGCAAAACCGCCAGGGGAAAATGGTATGGCTATCTGGTTGAAGATGAGATCAACGGGGGAGATGTGATCTGGAAACAGGCCTGACCGTATTTCACTTGTCACCGGAACCGATTGGATAAATTGCATTCATATTTTGTAATGAAAGCTGCATTTCACTTAATTTATACCTGACATCCAACGACTGACAACGTTGAAGAGATCCCTGAATAGGTCAACTGTACTGAAGGATTAAATGAAGCAGAACGACAGATCCTTTCTTGAACGCAACTTCCCTATCGTTGAATGGCTAAGTGAGTACCGATTTGCCGACCTGAGCTTCGACGCCCGTGCGGGCCTTACCGTCGGTGTGCTACTTATTCCACAGAGCATGGCCTATGCCTTGCTGGCAGGGTTGCCCCCCGTGTACGGCCTCTATGCCTCGGTGATACCGCTGGTGATCTATGCTGTATTTGGCACCTCCCGCCAGTTGAGCATCGGGCCGGTGGCGATCATCTCCATACTAATCGCTTCCGGCATCGGGGCCCTGGCCACCCCGGGTACCGAACAGTATATCGGCCTGGTATTAACGGTTGCCTTCCTGGCGGGTGCTACCCTCTTCATGATGGGAATCTTCCGGCTCGGCTTTCTTATGAATTTCCTGTCCAAGCCGGTGCTCGGTGGTTTTACCTCTGCAGCCGCATTCATCATCGGGTTCAGTCAGCTCGGTAATCTGCTGGGCATAGAAATCGAACGCAGTAAATATATCTATGTAATGGCTGCCTCGGTGGCAGAGCAGATCGAGCAGGTCGATCCGTTGACGCTGCTGATCGGCGGTGCTGCCATCATCTTCATCCTCACCATAAAAAGATTGAGACCGGAGATTCCATCCCAGCTTATCGCGGTGGTACTGTCAATCCTGGCGGTTTGGTATTTCAACCTCGGTGAGTTAGGGGTGGATATCGTCGGCAGCGTAAGCAGCCGGCTACCCACACCGGTCTTTCCCGATCTCACCGGCCTGCCTTGGTGGAAAATCCTGCCGACCATTCTGGCGGTTGCCTTTCTTGGTTTTACCCAATCGATTGCGCTGGCCAAGGCGATGTCGCGCCGTCACCGCGACTACCGCGTCGATTCCAACCAGGAGCTGTTCAGCATCGGCCTTGCCAACATGATCGGTTCGATTTTTCATGCCTATCCTGTCGCAGGGAGCTTCTCCCGCACAGCGGTCAACGACGAAATGGGTGCCCGCTCCACCATATCACTGCTCATCACAGCCGGATTGGTACTGCTGACCATTCTGTTTTTGATTCCGCTCATCTACTACCTGCCGAAAACCGTACTGGCCGCGATCATCATCACGGCCGTGCCCAGCCTGGTGGAGATCGGCGAAGCCCGCTTTCTCTGGAGTGTCCGCAAGCGGGATTTTGTACTCATGATCGTTACTTTTGTCGCCACGATGGCTTTGGGTATCCTTGAGGGAATTGGCGTCGGTGTGCTGTTGTCACTGGGTATCGTCATACATCGAAGCAGCTATCCAAATATCGTCATGCTGGGCCGCATACCCGACACCGACCACTATCGCGACATCGAGCGCCATCCGGAAGCATTGACTCAGACCAACACCATCATCGTGCGGATCGACGCCTCCCTCTATTTTGCCAACATCTCCTACATGCGGGAGAAACTGGAGGAGCTGGAGGAGATCAGCGGCAAGAATCTGAACCAGGTCATCATCGATGCGATGGGTATCAACGACGTGGATTCCAGCGCCCTCCACGCTCTCAAAGATTTGATCGATGAGTACCGGGAACGAAATATCGACGTGATATTTACCGGTGTCAAAGGGCCCGTTCGTGATCGATTCCGTCGTTCCGGTCTGGATGATGTGATCGGATCCGATCAGTTCTTTCTGGAGATCAGCCATGCTGTTGAAAGCCTGGCCGAAGAACAGGAAGAGAATTCACACCTAGTGGAGTAGCTGTTCAGCTGAAGGTTGGAGGAGAAGAAAAACTGGATGAGGCTTTCACCGATCGATGAAAAGATACTGGATACCAGATTCCGACATCTTTAACGATTCCTCCCGCTTCCTTGCTAAAACTTTTCCCGCAAAAATATTATTTTGTCTGCCTTCCGAAGGCGAAATACACCGGAGGCTGATACGTTACATGGCGTCCTCGCCAGCAAGGGACCATGAATAAATTGGATAAATATAATAAAAACAAGTATTTACAGTTTTAATAATGGGTACACTTTATCCCTCATATGATGTGATCGTCGTGGGTGCCGGCCATGCCGGAAGTGAAGCAGCAGGTGCTGCCGCGGAGATGGGGGCCCGCACCCTTTTGATCACCATGAACCTGGATGCGATCGCAAAGATGTCCTGCAACCCCGCCATCGGAGGAGTGGCGAAGGGGCAGCTGGTGCGTGAGATCGACGCGCTGGGCGGGCTCACCGGCATCGTTGCCGACAAGACCGGGGTGCAGTTCCGCATGCTGAACCGCAGTAAAGGTCCGGCTATGTGGAGTCCGCGATGCCAAAGCGATCGTGCGCTCTACAGCAAGACTATGAGGGAGGAACTGGAAAAAAAAGAGGATCTTCATTTCCGACAGGACAATGTTGTGGGCCTGGTGACTTCCGATGACGGCAAACGGATCACCGGTGTCGAAACGCAGACCGGCCAGATATTCAACGCCAAAAGCGTAATCCTCACTACCGGTACCTTCGGCAATGGAAAGATGCATATCGGCCTGAAGAATTTCGGCGGAGGGCGATCCGGTGAACGAGCTTCCATCGGCATCTCCGCATCCCTGGAGCATCTCGGACTTGAGGTCGGCCGACTAAAGACCGGCACACCTCCCCGGCTGGACGGACGGTCGATTGATTATGACAAACTTGAAATACAGTATGGAGATAGTGATCCATCCCCGTTTTCATTTATGACGGAGAAGCTGCCTTCACTGGAAGAGCAGCTTACCTGCTGGATCGGCTATACCGACCAGAAAGTTCACGACTTGTTGCGCACCGGTTTCGACCGCAGCCCGATGTTTACCGGCCGGATCGAGGGCACCGGGCCCCGCTATTGCCCCAGCATAGAAGATAAAATCGACCGATTTGCTGACAAGGAAAGCCATCAGCTGTTCCTGGAACCGGAGGGTTGGGATACCTACGAGATGTACCTGAACGGTTTTTCGACCTCCCTCCCCGAGGATGTGCAGTATGAGGCCTTGCGGGCGATCCCCGGATTCGAAAAAGCCGTGATGCTGCGTCCGGGTTATGCGATCGAGTATGACTATTTTCCGCCCTACCAGATCAAACGCAGCATGGAAACGAAACAGGTGGAGGGACTTTATTTCGCAGGACAGATCAACGGCACCACCGGCTACGAAGAGGCCGCCTGCCAGGGATTGATGGCCGGCATCAATGCGGCCCGAAGCGTCCGGAATGAGGAGCCGCTTATCCTGCAGCGTTCAGAGGCCTATATCGGGGTATTGATCGACGATCTGATCACCAAGGGTACAGAGGAACCCTACCGGATGTTCACCTCCCGGGCCGAACACCGTATTCTGCTGCGCCAGGATAACGCCGACCTTCGCCTGACCGAATTGGGCCACAGAATTGGTCTGGCTTCCGAAGAGCGGTTTGAACGCTATAAAACGAAGAAAAGTGCGATCGATGAGCTTCATGACCTGATCGCCGAGTACACGGTATATCCCGAAAAAATGGATCCGATGCTGAAAGATCGGGGCACCTCTACCCTCTCCCAGCCGGTTAAAGCCAAAACGCTGATCCCGCGGCCCGAACTGCATATTCACGATCTGCTGGAAGCCGATCCTGAACTGCGAGCCCAGATTGAGGAGATCACAACCAGTAAAGAGGTGCTCGACCAGGTGGAAATTCAGATCAAGTATGCCGGATATATTGAGAAGGAGTTCGAAATGGTGAAGGAGATGAAGGAGCAGGAGAATATGGAGATCCCCGAGAAGATAAACTACGAACGGATCAACAGCCTCTCCACGGAAGGGCGCCTGAAGCTCGACCGCATCCGACCGGAAACCATTGGCCAGGCAAGCCGAATCAGTGGGGTTTCCCCCAGCGATGTTGCGGTATTGATGGTGTACCTCAAGAATTGAGCAAACGCTTTAGTCCGATCCGGCTTGTACCGGTCGATTAAACCCCAATACCCGCTCTCAATCTTCTTAACGCACACTTAGACTTTCGGCTGTTCCACGTGAAACACTCGCATACCATAGAATCCCATCCTGTTCCACGTGAAACGTTTGAAGCCACAGACCGGCTGCTGGAGGACCACGAACCCACCCTGGAGCAATATATCGATCGGCTTTTTTGGTGGAATGAACGGGTAAACCTGGTCAGCCGCTCGGTTTCACGTGAAACGATATGGAAACACATCCGGCATTCCCTATTATTGACGCAGTTCGATCCCCTTCACAACAGCGGCCGGGTGGTGGATGCAGGTACCGGAGGGGGGTTGCCGGGTATTCCGCTTGCCGTCGTATACCCGGACAAACAATTCGTTTTAAACGACAGGGTCTCCAAAAAGATTCTCGCTGTTAAACAAATGGTTAATACCCTCGAGCTACAGAACATCACAGTATTCGACGGTTCCATCGCCAGATACTCCTCCCCTGAACCCTATTTGTTGATTACTAAACATGCGTTTAAGGTCGGTCAGCTCTGGGAAATGGTTCGTCACCACCCCTGGACCACCATGGCTTTCTACAAGGGCGTAGAATTTGAAGATGAACTGCAGGGAATTGCCGAACCGCTTCAAATCCAGGTTTGGGATCTCGGACCTCGAAGCGACGACCCGTTCTTTCGCGGAAAGGGGCTCCTGTTCATCAGCCGGACCTGACCACTCGCCTTGGTAAACTTTTCTAATCGTTTTGCCGGTCTGCTTGGGGATTATTATTCCCTGCACTTATATTGCCCACCCCAACGATATATCATCAATGCCGTTTTAGCTGGATAGCCATGAACAGTTCAGAGCGCAGGATGAAGCTCATCCTCATGCTTCAACAATCGAATCGAAAACTCACCGTCAATGATATCGCCGAAAAGTTCAATGTGAGCAGGCGGACCGTCTTCCGGGATTTTAATGCCCTATCCGAATTGAACGTACCGGTGACATGGGATAAGTACAGCGGTTACGGGATCATGCCCGGCTATAAAATTCCCCCGCTGATGTTCACCACCAAGGAGCTGGCCACCATCATGGTGGGATTGAATTTCGTTAAATCACAGGTGGACCAAACGCTGGTTGAAGATGCCGAGGGGGTGGAGCTGAAAATCAGGGAGGTGTTACCCGACGACCTCAGGGAATTTATGGAATCCCTGGAGGAACATACCGTGGTTGATCCCTATCGATTTTTCGGGACGGAAAAAAAAGAGGGGGGAAACTGGTACCTGATCAGCAGTGCCATCTCCCAGGAGAAACGGATCCGGTTTTCCTACCGCGACCGCGACGGGGAGGTGACGGCTGATCGAAAGATCGATCCCTATCTGCTGGTTTTCTACCACGATCACTGGAATGTGATCGGCTGGTCGCACAAAAGAGAGGATGTCCGAAATTTTGTGCTCGATCGCATGTCGAATATCACGATAACGGCTGAACATTTTACGTTCGACGAGACGATCGACGTAGAGGGCCTTATTTTTCGATCTGACGAGGATTCCCATGTAATCGTAGTAGATATTGCCGAATCGGCCCTGAGACGATTTGAAGCTAATCTGCCGACAAAAATTATTAAGAAAAACAGAATTAAACCTAATTTATTTAGGGTTAAATTTAAGTTTGATAATTTGGAATATATAAATGAATGGTTGTTGCAGTTTGGCGATAAAATAATAATTAACAAACCAAATATACTTATTGAAAAAAGAAATGATATATTGAATGATATGATTCAATAATTGTTGTTTGTTATATTTATTTTAAAATTAAGATCATCTGATCCGGACCTTACCCGTATTGATACAGATAAAGGATATCCGGGGAACTGGCTGAC
>JAWVYR010000102.1:0-8313 GCA_033722635.1 Balneolaceae bacterium
ATACCCTTGATCTTCCCGCTGTTATAATTGTAAACGAGCAGATAGATCAGGAAGCTGAGGATAAACCATGGATTCAATATTCCGAAAACATAGAGCAGAGCCAGCAGGATGTTGATACCGCTCAGTCCCCAGAGCAACGCCAGCGATTTGCGGTAGGATTTTTCACGGTTCTGTTTCAGCCAGCGCTGCAGGGTATCCATATCCCAGTCTTTTTCCGATTGACGGGCCTGGGTCAGTTTTGCCCGGAGCATCAGCCGGTCCCGGAAATGAGCCAGGGGCTTCAGTTCTTCGACAAGTAGCTGATTTTGTTTTGTTCGTTCGATATCGGGTTCGGTAGCGAGCAACCAGTTTTTCAGGTTTTCCGACCCGCCCCGGTAGATGGAGATATCGATCAGGTGCATCAGGGAATGAGGCCCTGTGATGTTCAGGTCACGGCCGAAAGGATGTTCCCGGTTTTCGTGCTCCGGGGGATATTCCGGTATACCCTCCCAGTTCAACTGCATCCGGGCCAGGTGGGCGGTCCGAATTTCACTCCAGCCGGAAAATTTTTCGAGGATTTTGTCGAGTCTTCGATGCCAACTTACCAATGTGCCAAATCCCCCTACAGAGGCTGCCGTTACCAATCCTGTCAGCCATGGATTGCCCACCCGGGCCGCCATGTAGATGGCCGTCAGCCCCCCGATAAAAACGATCAGGCGCCATAAGGATATGCGTTCGGACCATCTACCGACCTTACTCTTCTTGTTATTAAGCCGGCGCAGCTGATTGTTCAGTGCTCGTTCCAGTGATTTGCGATGGTACCGGTTCAAAGACATGGATGATCTGATTTTCAGTGATGAATTGAATATGGGATAGGGTCAGCTATGGTCCTGTTTCAGCTCCACAAGCGTAGCCCCCCAGCCGCTGCGGTCGCCGGCCAGCTTGTAGTCGGATACCTTCGGATTGCGGTCCAGCAGCGCATGTACCGAACGGCGAAGGCTGCCGGTACCTTTGCCGTGAATAATGCGGAGCTGGTAGATTCCCTTGTCGATACAGGCTTCAATATAATCGGGTATAAGCGATCCCAGGTCCTCAGGACGGAAAGTGTGCAGATCGAGTGTACCGTCGATCGGCAGTTCTGTCGGTTCACCGCTGCTCATACAATCGATTTTTTCAAAATTGACCTACTCCTTTACGACTTTTCCGTCCACAATCACTTTGTCGACATGGGTAGTATATTCGAATGGATCGCCGTCAAACAGCACCAGATCGGCATCCATTCCTCGCTTCAGGGAACCGACCCGCTGATCGATGCCCAGGATCCCGGCTGAACCGCTGGTTATTGCTTTCAGCGCCGCCATGCGGTCCAGTCCGTGGGCTACCGCAACAGCCGCTTCAAAAAGGGGAATCCGGGTTTTGGGAACGTAGCTTTCAAAACCGCTTTGAAAAGCAAAGGGGATGCCGGCTTCATGAAGTTTGGCGGCTGTCTCAAATGAGGCGTTCCGAGTATCGCCGTAGGTGCGGGTCATGGTCGGATGGATAAAAACAGGCACGCCGGAATTTTTGATCTCATCCAGAACGAGATATGCCTCGGCGGCTCCGTCCAATACCATGGGAAATCCAAACTCTTCCTGCAGCCGCAATGCCGTCATGATATCGTGAGCCCGGTGAGCGGTGATCATGGCGGTGATCTTGCCATCCAGGATGTCGGCCAGCATCTGCTTTTTCAGATCGACCGCGCCTTTATCATCGCCGGAAGCCCGCTTTTCCGCATAGGCCCGTGCATCGATGAATGCCTGCCGCAGCATCGCCATGCCTTTAGACCGGGTACCCGGTTTGTCGAAGTAGCGGTCGACCATCGATCCCAATGTCAGGGCGACCATGGTCACAGAATCGATCACCGCCTCCTCCACGGTGTTGTAGGGAGTTTTGGCGATCATCGTCTGGCCGCTGGCCAGCGCACCGGGACCGTGGCCGGTATGTACCGTGGTGATCCCTTTGCTCAACACAAACTTCACAAGATCCTCCCGGGCATTGTAGGCGTCGATCGCCCGCAGCTCCGGTTGTATGGCGTTGGATCTCTCCAACTGGTCCTGGTCGTGTTCCTGGTTGTAGATTCCCGCAAGACCGACGACGGTATGAGCGTCGATTAAGCCCGGTGTTACCACTTTGGCCTCATGAACGGTATAGTTATCCGGTATCTTGATACGCCTGGCAGGGCCTACCCGTTCGATCTTGCCCCCTTTCACCAACACTACGCCGTCGGTAATCGCTGGGCCGGCCATGGTGTAAAGCGTGTCGGCTTTGACCGCAATTTGCGCCGCGGCACCGCAGGCAAGTGATAGGAGAAGAATAAGTAGGAGTGAATATCGCTTTATCATAGGTCTGTACAATTTCATAGGTGGACGGTCTCAGTTGTGATGGTCGTAAAATTCGCCGCGGAACACCTCATATCCGCCGGTGGCATATTTGCGGTCCTCGGGGTTGTCGATATCGAAGCGCTTTCGGCCCTCTACCCAGGTCTGCTCCACATGGGTGTAGACGCTCAGGGGATCGCCGGAGAGGATAATGAAATCGGCATCCTTCCCCTTCTCCAACGTCCCCACCCGGTTCTGTACGTCCATCATTTTCGCGTTGGCGATAGTTACCGCCCTGAGGGCTGCAGGGCGGGACATCCCGGCCCGCACCCCGAACGCTGCCGATCGCAGGAAGAGGCGCGTATCGGTGATGGAGGCGTCGGTGTGGTACCCGGTGGTGACGCCCGCTTTCTCCAGCTCCACCCCGTTTTCGTAGCGGATATCGACCGCCTCCAGCTTGCCACCGGGCGAATCCAATACGATAATCGAGCAGGGCACATCCGCATCCGCAATCTCATCGGCCACCTTCCAAGCTTCACTCACATGATGCAGTACCAGCCGGTAACCGAATTCCTTTGAAAGGCGAATGGCCGTTAGGATATCGTCATGGCGGTGGGTGTGGTTATGGACGATCCGTTTGCCTTCCAGCACCTCTACAAGCGTTTCCATGCCCAGGTCGCGTTTCGGCATCTTCTCCCGGTCTCCGTCCGCGTCTTCCAGTTTCCGCTTGTATTCCACCGCTTTCACAAACAGCTCCCGGACCATCGCGGCTGACTTGGCCCGTGTCCCGGGAAACGGCCCTCCGCCCAGCGGATTGGTGCCGTTGGCCATCTTGAGTCCGCCCGCAATACCCTGGTCGGGATCGACAAACAGCATCTCCTCAATGGCATCAGCCTCCCGCAGTTTCAGGTAGACAGTCTGCCCGCTCATCAGGTGGCCCGATCCCGGCATCACGTTCACGGTGGTGATTCCTCCGGCCAGCGCTTTCCAGAAAGTGTCGCTCTGCGGATCGATCGCATCCAGTATCCGCACATCTGGATGCAAGGCCGAAGACCGGTCGCCGCCATCCCCTTCACCGATATGGGAGTGGGAGTCAACCAATCCGGGCATGATCACTTTGCCGCTGGCATCGATCACTTTGGCGTTGTCCGGAACCGATATCTCACCGGCCGGACCCACATCCACGATTTTGCCGTCGCGGACGACCAAAATCCCCTGATCGATTTCAGGTCCGGCGATCGGGATGATTCTGGCACCGGTGAACAGATGAGTTTGCTGCTGGGCTCCTGCCATAAACGGAAGGATCAGCATCAGAATTAGCACTGTGGAGGAAATGTTTTTCATCGAACTACACTTTTATTAATGATTGTGCCCAAAAGTATATGATAAACTGCGATATTACCACAATAAGAATCGGGAAAAATTGACTCCAGCAGACGATATTCCCAAAATGGCGATGCAACACACGATTCAGTGAGATCTGTTTTTCATCGGAACCGACCAATGTTCAACGCTATAGATCCTCTGGCCTATGACCTCAGTTAATCCATCCCGGCAGCATACCGAGCAGGGAGATCTGCGCAGGATCGGTCTGGAACTGGAGTTTGCCGGAATCGATCTGGAGACGGCTGCCCGGATCATTCAGCAGCTCTATGGGGGGGATATTGTTCACAACCACCGCTACGAGATTGTGGTGGAACAGACCGAATTGGGGGATTTTCGGGTGGAGCTGGATGCCCGGATACTCAGAAAGATGGCCAACCGTGATATTCTCTCGAAGTGGGGGATCGATTTCGACGAGCAGTCGATACGGGATTCGATCGAGCAGGTTCTGGACAGGATCGCCATGACCGTGATTCCACTTGAGATCGTCATGCCTCCCGTGCCGATCACCGAACTGGACAAACTGGAACCGGTGCGGGAAGAGCTGGAGGCAAACAAGGCGGAGGGGACAGGGGTTTCATTCATGAACGCCTTCGGGCTGCATATGAACATAGAATCCCCTTCGTTATCACAGACCTCCATCCTGCAGTACCTGCGATCCTTTTTGATCATCTATCCCTGGCTGCTGGAGAAGCTGCATATCGACATCTCCCGCAGAATTTCCCCGTTTATCGATCACTTCCCGACCGCCTACGTCGAAAAGATACTGAACCCGGAATATGATCCCGATCAGAAAACGATGGTGAGCGACTACCTGCATCATAATCCCACCCGGAATCGCCCGCTTGACCTGCTGCCGATTCTCGCGATGCTGGAGCCGGAACTTGTACAATCGGCCATCCGGGATGAGAAGAACAAGCCCCGACCGGCGTTTCACTATCGGTTGCCCAACAGCCGGATCGATGATCCGGAATGGAGCTTTACCGAAGAGTGGAACCGATGGCAGATCATCGAAAATTTGCAATCCGATCCCGAAATGATTCGAAGGCTCAGCAAGTTGTATCTATTCAACAGGGGATCGACGCTGTTATCATTCCGCAGGGAATGGGCGACCACAATTTCCATATTACTGGATCTCGATGATGAGACACAGACCTAAAATCGGAGTGACCGGGCCCGACAGGGGAGGTACGGCTGCCTGGCTCTTTACCAAGCTGGCGGTTATGCTGCAGGGTGGAAAAGCTGTGAGAATACGTCCTTCCGACCGCAGCTATCCCGATGACCTGGATGGGCTGATCCTTGGGGGAGGCGCAGATATCGATCCGGAGCGTTACGATCAGCATCTGATGGGCTCGGAGCTTCCCAGACGTCCCAAGCCGAAAGGGTTCAGGAAGTGGATGATCCGGATCTTCTCCCTGGTCTTCTTCCCATTTATCATGCTGATACGCAAACTCTTATCGACCAAGAGCAGGAAGCTGGATAAGAACAGGGATAGGTTGGAGTTCAGACTGCTTGAGGAGGCGATGCAGAGGGGTATCCCGATTTTGGGTATCTGCCGCGGATCGCAGCTGATCAACGTTCAGCTGGGAGGGGATCTGCATCAGGAAATCATTGATTATTATACCGAGGTGCCCCGCGTTAACACCATCTGGCCCAAGAAGAAGGTCAGGGTCGACCCGGACAGCAGACTGCACCGGATACTGGGCACCGATGAGACCTGGGTGAATGCCCTGCACTACCAGGCGGTCGATGAGCTGGGTGAGGATCTGCGGGTAGCGGCCAGGGAGGAAAGCGGAGTTACCCAGGCGATTGAACACAGCAGCTATCCCTTTCTGATCGGTGTGCAGTGGCATCCAGAATATCTGCCGCAGCTTTCCCGGCAGCGAAATATCTTCAAAGCACTAGTGGAAAAAGCAGCAAACAATAGAGAGGCAGTGAGTTAGGCCGATCGTATCAGGTATCCATGTGGTAATCAACGAACCGCCGGTCATCGGTAACGGAGTTTATAAATTCCAAGGCTTTTTTGTGGTGAGGATTACGCGTATACATGGTAAAGTCGAGATCGGTCTCGAAATCTGATATCAGAACCACATCGAATGCCTTATCCTGATCCTTTTCTTCCTTGGAGATATTGATGCCTACTTCGACATTTTTGATCTCATCGATGTTGGTTTTAAGGCCTTCAAGAATCAATTTCATCTTTTCCGCATTTTTCTCCTTGTTGGCGCCTTCGGCCTTGTCCTTCAGTTTCCACATGACAACATGTCGAATCATACCAATCTCCTGCTATTAATCATTTTAAAAAGAGTTAGACCTAGAAGGTAGCTCGTTAATTAACGAACTCTCTTAGCAAATGCCAAATCATCTTTGTCGATCTGTATATCGGTTCGGTCAAAAACCTGATCGTGGTAATTCTGGGCTGCCCAGAGATAGAATTTGGCATCCTGATCTCCCCGGTTCTTAAACCATCGGTAGGTGAGTACATAACCGGTGGCAACCTCGAGGGAATCGCTTCTGCTAAGTGATCCGTCAGCATTTTTGGGTTGAGGGATCCGCAGTTCTCGCCCGACGACAATAATGTTGGGATTCCCCATCTTGCCGTTGTTCACGTTGTAGATCCATGGCCAGAGATAGGGATCCTTATAGTGCCGGTTGGCCAGCCTCCACAGAGATTGTCCTTCCTGTACCGTAACCAGAACCGGTTCGGCTGTTCCCGATGCCGGGGTCTCGGGCTGCTGCGGCTCGGTTTCTGTTTCCACGGCTGGTTGTTCCTCTGTCTGCTCTTCCGCTTCCGGTTGCTCCTGCGGCTGTTCAGTCGCCGGCTGCTGCTCGGCAGGGGATTCTTCGGTCTCCTCCGGCTGTTGAATCTCGGTTTCGGGAGCTTCAGCCACCGGTTCAGGAGACTCCGCGGGTCCGGACATCATATACCATAATCCGATAGCTGCAAGCAGTATCACGGCGGCGATGGCTATGATCATGCCCCGTCTGTCTGAGGTTTCATCGGAGCTCTCGCTATCAGCGATCCTGTCCCGGTACACTTCATCTCCGGTTGTTTCAGTAGGTTCCTGTGCTGCAGGCTCTTCGGCCGCCTCAGGAACCTCTTCCTCCTCGTCAGGGGTGAAGGGAACGACATCCTCATCCTCGGCAGGTTCGGTCGGTTCCTCCTCCGTTTCCTCAAGCACCTCTTCCGATTCGATCTCGGTGGGCGGGGCGGTGGGAATAAATTCTTTCTCCTCCGTTTCTTCCTGCGAACTCTCTTCCTCCTCCGGCTGACCGGCCGGTTCAGGCTCGCTCTCCAGTATCTCCGGCTCCATATGAGCGTACGGAGCATTCACCAGTTCACGCAAGTCTTTATAGGGTTTGAAGACGATCTTGTTGTGGGCCGGGATCGTGATTTTTTCTTCGGTCTGCGGGTTATACCCTTCGCGCTCATCCATTTGGCGAAGTTCGAATTTCCCGAATCCGGCGATATTTACTTCCCCATCCTCATCCAGCCCCTCGTTGATGACCGACACGAAATCCTTGATGAAATCGTGAGTGAATTTCTTCGACTTGTTGGTCTCCTCGGAGATGGAATCGACCAGCTCCTGAAATGTGGTCTTTTCACTCATATCACTGTTCCTCTTCCTTAATCTCTTCCAGATCTTCTTTCAACCCCTTGCTGGGTGAAAAATTTACCACCCTTTTAGGGGGAAGCAACATATATTTCTCGTAGTGAGGATTGTAGGAACGTCTTTCCGACCGGGTATGGGTGCCGAAAGTGCCGAGTTCGGGGATGCTAAACGAATTGCCCTGGGCCAGCTGGTCACTGAAGGTATCGACCAATGTGTCCAAAAGACGCCGTGTTTCGGCTTTGCTCATATCCCAATTTTCAGCCAGTTTTTCAACGAGATCGCTTGTAATCATGTCCTATGGCTTGGTTTAAACAGATTGCACCCTTTATATAGTACTATTTTTAATTAAAATAGGAAAACAACCGCATTAGTTGCATTTAATATTTTTTCATAATACGATTTTTTCCGCATTGGGTGCGGGATCAGCGCCGCGAAACCGCGCTCTGCGTGTTGTTGAAACGATTTTTAATCTTTTCTCTTTGTACTATCAGACACGGATTTGTTTTTAATTAAATGTATAGGATACCATGGATAAACCTTTGAATGTCACCCAGAAGCTGATCAAAAGTCACCTTGTCACCGGAGAGATGATTCCCGGCGAGGAGATCGGCATCAAGATCGACCAGACGCTCACCCAGGATGCCACCGGCACGATGGTGATGCTGGAGCTTGAGGCGATGGAGCTGGATCGGGCCAAGACCGAGCTCTCCTGCCAATATGTGGATCACAACCTGCTGCAAACCGACTACAAGAATCCCGATGATCACCGATTTCTGAAATCGGCCGCCGAACGATTCGGACTATGGTACAGCCGGCCCGGGAACGGGGTCAGCCATCCTGTTCATACCGAGCGATTTGCCATCCCCGGTAAGACGCTGGCTGGATCCGACAGCCATACGCCGGCTTCCGGGTGTATGGGGATGTTGGCGATCGGCGCGGGCGGACTGGATGTGGCCTTTGCCATCGCAGGGGAACCGATG
>JAWVYR010000103.1:0-8276 GCA_033722635.1 Balneolaceae bacterium
GTTCGCAGTGCGACGACCGTCTCAGCCGAGCTGCTCAAGGCGGCCGAGAACCTGAAGGTGGTCGGCCGTGCCGGCGTGGGTGTCGACAACATCGATATTGAAGCGGCTACCGCACGGGGGGTGCTGGTGATGAATACGCCGGATGGGAACACCATCTCCACCGCCGAACACACCTGCGGGTTGATACTGGCACTGGCCAGAAATATTCCCCAGGCTGTGGAGAAGGTAAAAAACGGCGGATGGGACCGAAAGAAATATATGGGTACCGAGGTTCACGGCAAGATGCTCGGCATCATCGGGTTGGGCAAGATCGGAACCGAGGTGGCCAAACGAATGAAACGGTTCGGCATGAATATCCAGGCCTACGACCCGTTTGCTTCGATCGAGAAAGCGGAAGAGATCGGAGTAGAGCTGAAGGAGCTGGATGAGCTGCTGGGCACCAGCGACATACTGACGGTGCATACTCCGCTGAATGAAAAAACCAGGGGGATCGTGTCGATGGAAAATGCCGACAAGCTGAAGAAAGGGGTGTTCCTGATCAACTGTGCGCGCGGCGGAATCTATAAGGAATCGGATTACCGGGCGCTCATCGAGGAGGGATATGTAGGAGGTATCGCCGTGGATGTCTATTCGCAGGAGCCGCCGGGCGAGGAGTTGTACGAGCTGCTGCAGCATCCCCGTATCGTCTGTACCCCGCACCTCGGGGCCTCCACCGAGGAGGCGCAGGAAAAGGTGGCCGAACAGATCGCCCACCAGATGGTCGATGCCCTGGAGAAAAAGAGTTTCAAGGGCAGCCTGAACGGCAAATCGATCGCGCTGATCGCCAACAAGGAGGTGCAACCCTACCTGGAGCTTGCCGAAAGGCTGGGACGGGTGGCGATTCAGCTGGCCCCCGAACATAGCAGCAATTTCTCTTTTGAATATTCCGGCACCTGCGCCAAATACGCCGAGGTGCTGACCGATTCGATCCTGAAAGGGATGCTGTTGCAGCATGTGAGCGAGGCGGTAAACCTGATCAACGCCCGTATCTACGCCGAGGACCGGGGATTCAAGATCAGGGAAACCACGGCCAGCGACACCCAGACCTTCACCGACCTGATTACCGTTAAGCTGAATGATGATGCGGAATATCGGAAGATCTCGGCTACCCTGTTTGGAGAGGGCGATTACCGTATCGTCGAGATCGACGGGTTCGGCATCGAGCTCCGGCTCGAAGGGGATATCCTGATGTACAAAAATATCGACCGGCCGGGTATGCTGGCGGCGGTCAGCGGGGCACTGGCCAAACAGGATATCAACATAGCGTCGCTGAGCCTGGGGCGTACCCAGAAAGGATCCAACGCGATCACCGCCGTGTCAGTCGACAAAAAATTGGAGGACCAGGAACTACGGCCGATCGTGGAGCTGGAAGGAGTCAATGCACTGCGGTATGTGACGCTCTCCACCAACTGAAAAATATCGAAATTCGATTGACCCATATCCGACACGGTTCATTATGGTTCAATATGTAGAACGCTTAGTGGTACGGTTCCTCAATCCGTGATCATCAATTTCTAATTCTTATTTATAAAAATGCGACTTGAACACATAGGCATAGCAGTTGAAGACCTGGAGAAAGCGATAAAAACGTACGAAAAGCTCCTGGATACGAAATGTTACAAGCGGGAGGTGGTCGAAAGCCAGAAGGTGGATACCGCCTTTTTCCGCGTCGGTGAATCAAAGGTGGAGCTGCTTGGAGCCACGGCCCCCGATTCCGTGATCGCTAAATATGTGGAAAATCGGGGAGAGGGGATGCATCATGTCGCATTCGAGGTTGAGGATATCCGCGCGGAGATGAAGCGGCTGGAGAAGGAGGGATTCACGCTGCTGAATGATGAACCGGCTGACGGTGCGGACAACAAGCGGGTGACATTCCTGCACCCCAAAGGAAATCACGGGGTGTTGGTGGAGCTTTGCCAGACCAGGGATTAGGCCTTTTTATTTTATCCGTTACTCACCGAAGCGCAGCAGCAGATCGGTATTCATGCTGTTGATCTGCCAGATCCCATCCCTTTTTTGCAGGTTTATATTTCTGATATAGAGCTTGCAGGAGAGCTGCCGGTTGGAACCGGTTGCAGTCATCTTTTCAACAGGGATGTTATAGTTGGAACCGCTGGTTTCACTTTGCGTGAGGGAATGGATAAGGGAATCCAGTTGGATCGTCAGGATGCGATTATCATCCGGCTGGGAGCGCATAACAAATTCGAGCGAGTCCGGCTCCAGGTCGAAAGAGAGCGAGTCGTTTTGAAACTGTATGATCATGGGATTCTGCTGGGCCTGGAACTGTTGCGAAGTCAGCAGATATTGGTAGTCGCCGAGCAAAAGAGGGGTGTCCCGCCTGGAAGATAGGTAGAGATAGCCGGATGAGGTATATTGCCTGTGGTGATAATTCAGTCCCATCATTTCCACCACACTCTGCGCCGTTTTCCAATTTTTTTCCTTTTCCGAATCCGATTCGCCGGATGCTGAGTAGGTCAGCGGTTCATCGAACCACGGTTCGATGCGGTCGTACCCGTGATGTTGTCTGAGGTACCGAACCACTGCACTCACCTCTGATTCTGTTTCCACCGGCACCGATCGATCTGTCGGCTGGATCTGCCCGTCAACCAGTATCTCCCGGTCCTTCAGCATTTCTTCAAGTCGATTGATCTGGCTGCTTTCGGCTACATTGAATGCACCCCAGGGCCCGAAGGAGATGAGAAATACGATGATACAGAGCGAGCCGGGAATGAGTTTAATATTTTTTCCGTCGCTGATACTGAAATAGATCGCCATGCCACCCAGCCAGAGTCCCGCCACCAGCACGAAATACCGGTTTTCGGTAAACCCGTACTCCGACAACCGCCGCCAGATCGCCAGCAGCAGCAGAATCACAAGCGGCAGCAGGGCCAGGTAGTATCGCCGGGAAAACGTTTTGATCCATGCATTTTCAATCCTTTCCCGGATCGGATAGAGCAGCAGCAGCGACAGGATACCAACGATCGAGAAGCTCAACACCAGGTTGGCCACCCATCCCACCGGCCATTCCCAGTTGAAAATAATTTGTGCCGTATAGACATAGAGGATCAGCAGGTAGATGATCACCAGCGGCATCATCACATACTGGGTAAAGATCTTCAACCCTTTGGGATAGTCGTCGATATGATTCAGCGTGTCAAGATTCTGCGGTAATCCCGCCAGGAAGAACCAGGTATTGAAGATGCCCACAATAAATAACCAGAGCTGCATATACCGCTTTTCGTCGATCTCGAAGCCCAGCAGATGATCGATCGAAAGCAGGGCTACGGAAAGACCGATAAACAGAACGGCGGAATAGAGTACGGCCGTGAGGATACGCAGAAACAGCGTTTTGTTGTACTGCCAAAAGCCGTTCAATTCAGCCTGACCGATATAGGGTCCGAGTGATACCAGCAGGTGTGTGCCGATAAAAAAGAGGGCATAGCGTATGAACGGTTTTTCCACCGCGTTTTCCAGTTCACCCGGCAGCGTGAAGTAATAGATGACCAGCAGCAGGACACCGATACCCTGAGCCAGCAGCGGTCGGCCGCCGGCCCATTTCAGCTTTTCCTCGGAGAGCACTGCGGCGGTCAGGAGCGAGATACCGAGAATAGAAACCATTATCAGCTTGCCGAGAAAATCCCAGTCGGTCGAAGGCTCTACTTCGACCAGGTAGATGGCGCTGAAGGTTGCGACTGCCGCGGAGAGGAGGGTAAAGGGAAATCGTCTTAATGTTTCAGTAGAGTCGGTAAATATTTTGCTGAGGGATGGCAGTTTTATCATTGACCGAAATGTAAAGGGTGCTGTTATCGTTTATGGATATACCAGCGTATGTCGAAAGAGTTTCCAAAAAAATAGCTCACGAATCAAATTAAACTTTTTATATGTTGAGTTTTGACCGCTTCCGCTCTATCTTTGCTTTCCTTGAAATTGTATTTGAATCGGGGCGTGGCGCAGTCCGGTAGCGCACACGACTGGGGGTCGTGGGGTCGCAGGTTCAAATCCTGTCGCCCCGACACTGACATAAGCCCTTGCCGTTCGGCGGGGGCTTTTTTTTATGGGAAGCTAAACCTGCGTCCCCAGGGGGTCGTCCCGATCCAATCGGGATCGCCCCGACACTGACATAAGCCCTTGCCGTTCGGCGGGGGCTTTTTTTTATTGGAAGCTAAACCTGCGTCCCCAGGGGGTCGTCCCGATCCAATCGGGATCGCCCCGACATTGACATAAGCCCTTGCCGTTCGGCGGGGGCTTTTTTTTACGTATGGGCAGGTAAGGGATTTACATGTTAACTAAGCTTCCTCCTATTCCTTGGGTGATCAGACGATTAGATGCCTTTTGACCTTCAGAAACTTGGGAACATGACGGTTAGAGCAGGCATATATGCAATGCTTAATTCCGGTCTCCTGGATTCTGAATTCAGAATTCTCAATTCCTAACGTGAGACGGGCAGGTATCTAATTTTTCTCCTTCTCCTCGTCGTTGGTAGGTTGTTTTTTCTCCTCCAGCTGTTCCGGTTCCACCTTTACTTTCCGGGCTCGCTCCAGCATGCCCCTGAACATTTTGAGAAACTTCTTGGGAAGGAACTCGATGGCATCATCGGCCATATCCAGCAGATGCTTGAAGGTCTTGAAAAAGTCCTCATCATTCAGCCAGTATTCCTCGATCTTCTTTCGGGTGACCGCATCTTCGGTATCCAGGTATTTGTTCAATGCCAGAATCGAGACCACCAGGTCATCGATCCAGCCGGCGATCGGGATATAATCGGGAATGATATCGATCGGCGACATCACATAGATCAGCCCGGCTACCAGCGCCCCCTTGTTCTGGGTGGGGACCTCCCGGTCAAACAGCATTTTCACCATCAGGTAAAACAGGTCCGGCAGGAACAGCAGGTAGCCTACGGTCTTCTCGTAAGGGGTTCCACGGCTTTTTTTCTTCCAACCCTCGATATTCTTATTTACCCTTCTCCGCAGTTTATGGTAAAAATCGTGAAACTCCTGCTGTTTTTTTCCGCTTTCATCGGCAAGCTTTTCCAGTTTTGACTCCCAAGCCCGAAGCACCGTCACCCGGTCCTCCTCCTCTGGAACAAACCCTTCGAGCTCCTCGACCGGTGTATTTCGAATATGTGCTATAGCCTCTTTGGCCAGCATGTCGGTGGATCGATCTTTATTTTTTTCGTTGCTCATATCGATTGTACTTATGTTCAAGGAATATCTCTGGCAAAGAAAAAGCCTGTTCTTCTATCTAAACAAACCGGGGACAGGCTATCATTTCCTTTAAATGTCAGGATTGCTTGCCACTGCACGATCCCCGGGATCACCGAAATCCGCGGCTTTGCTGTACGTTTTGCTGCTGATGTGGTTACACATGCCGGTGAAGTATAGGGGGGCGGTTTCTATTGGTCTTTATGATTAATTATTCGTACATACCGATTCAGAATTCCAAAAACCGATTATTTATTTGCAACCTATGAGAAAGCGAATTGCTGATCTGATGATCGTCGGAGGAGGGTTAGCCCTCATCTACTACGGATACCGCTACTGGCAGGAAACCAGTCATTTTGAAGCACTCGGAGCCGAGGTGGTGATCAGCCAGGGAGATACCACACCGCTGATAATCGCAGCCATTGTGATTGTGGCCGGGCTGCTGCTACGATTTGTTAACAAAAACTAACGGTGCTAAGGGGTAACATCGGAACTATAAGCCACTCTCTGAGTAAAAAGGGAAAACCTCAGACAGCCAGGTTGCCATGTATATACTCGATTATCATCGTCAGATCGCCCTGATCAGGGAAATGACCGTGTTGAGGAAAGATGATGAAAACTGGGTCGTCTACTATCATCATCCATCCACCAACGAGATGTGGAAAAGCTATTTTCCCCGTTCCAACGGCAACAGGCGCGGTCCGAAAATTCTGCGAACTGAACCGGTTCCCGAAAATATCGGGGATCAGCTGGATCAATGCCTGAAAAGTGATGTCGAAGAAAATGCCATAGGGCTGGGAATCGAAATGTCGGTTAACCCTGCACGCTGGCATGCGATTATTTCACACCTCGAGGAAAACTACAGGAAATACAGTCGAAAACAGCTGAAGCTGTACCTGGAATCCCTCGGGATCGCCAACTGGAAGAAAATTCTGGAAGAGCTGAAGAAAGATCCGGAAGATTTCGGTCTGACTGAAAAGGAGTTCAGGCAGCTGAGCTGGAGAGCGCGGAAAATCCGGTTTAAGCGGTTCTGGTTTATCTAATCGATCCAACCCTGTTCAAGTTCGGTCAACTCCTTGCTGATCTCCCATAACCTGCGGGTGGTATTTTCGTCATAGGCGGGTGAGGCGGGTCTCAACTCTTTTTTGTCCTTGAAATAACGGCCGTTCTTCCCGAGGACCTCATCAGCGGTAGCCAGGTACAAGGGGGTTTCAGCTGCCTTATGGGGACTTCGCATAAAGGGTTTCCCGATAAAGAAAGCCATTTTCATCAGCAAGCTCGCTTCCTCTGCAAGCTGCGATCTGACGGTACCCGGGTGGAGGGAAAACGTTGTAATGCCGGTATTCGAGGTGCGTCTGGCAAGCTCCCAGGTAAACATGATGTTGCAGAGCTTTGAAACCCCGTAAGCTTTCAGCGGAGTATAGCCCTCCTCGAGTTGCAGATTCTCGAAATCGAAAACACGTGCACCCAGCCGGTGCACCTCGGAGGCCACGTTGATGACACGGGCAGCCGGGGCCGATACCAGGGCCTCATGCAACAGGTTGGTAAGCAGGAAGGGGCCCAGGTGGTTGACAGCAAAGGTTTTTTCGACGCCATCGACCGTCTCCTTACGTTTGCTGCCCAGCATCCCTGCATTGTTGACAAGAATATCCAGCTGATCGTAATCCCGTAGAAAACGCTCGGCCAGCTTCCTGATTTCGAACTGGTGGGTAAAATCGGCATACAGAATATCGATACCTGTATTACCGGTCCGATCGATAATATCGTTCCGGGCCTGTTCCGCCCGTTCTTCGTTGCGACACACCATAACGATATAGGCACCCCGTGATGAGAGGCGCATGGCAGTGGCTTTTCCTATTCCCGAGTTGGCACCGGTGACCATGCAGAGCTTGTTTTTGAGATCTTCAGATTCCATAAGGCATAGGTTCTTGATAAAACTGGTTGTTTCAGTTAACAGTTAAAGCTGTTAACTTTGTTCATCGTTATTTCACGAAACCGGTTGACGGAATGATTCAGGATTATCTAAACTCGGTGGAAAAATTTGTAGTGGTCGGCGATCGCGTGCTTATCAAGCTGCGAGACATGGAGACCAAGACGCAAAGCGGCCTGGTGCTGCCAGCCACGGTAAAGGAGAAGGAGGAGATCCAGAGCGGCTATGTGGTGAAAACCGGGCCCGGATATCCGATACCTTCCGGCGAGATCGATGAGCCGTGGAAGGAGGAGGCGGAGAAGACCCGGTACATCGGTATGCAGGCGGAACCGGGTGACCTGGCGATCTTTCTCAAAAGCCGGTCACATGAAATAGAGTTTGAGCACGAGAAATACATCATCGTCCCGCACAATGCCATTTTATTGCTTATCCGGGACGAGGCCGACGGGATTTAGGACCGGCCGAAATTGATCGAATCGGCAACAGTAAATCAGACGTACTGTTATGGCGGAGAAAACGGAATCCGGGAATCGTTCATCAGGTATCTGCCCCTTCTGCGGCCATGCCGGGCCGTTGATATGGGTCCACGGACACGGGCAGTGTGCCCGGTGTGGTATCAATGTGGAAGAATGCTGTCGGGGCGAGAGAGCCGGTCAGTGTTCAAATGTCAGGTCGGCAACGGAGTAGATTCGGTCGGCCAGATCCAGCTCCTCCCGGTTGTTGGATGCGAGGATCACCAGCTTTCCCTTCTCGCAGAATGAAGCGATCGTATCGGCAACAAATGCCTTTCCTCCCTCGTCCAGATTGGAGCCCGGCTCATCAAGCAGGAGGATGAATGGATCGGTTATAAGGGCGGATGTGAGGCGCGCGCGCTGCTGCTGTCCCGTGGAGAGCTTGCCGAATGGTTGGTCACACTGATCACCCAGCCCTGCAACTTGTAACAGTTCCCGGGCACGGGCTGCAGAGAAATGCTCTCCCCGCAGACGCTGGATAAAAGCCAGATTTTCCATCAAACTGAGTTCACGGTACAGATTGATGTAGGAGGCCGCGTATCCCGCAATATGTTGCAAATCGCCCTTCGATAACTCTTGTTGTTGACGGAACCA
>JAWVYR010000104.1:0-8263 GCA_033722635.1 Balneolaceae bacterium
AAGTTCAACCTCCTCATTGGCCATCAGGGTTCCGGTGGTGAATATTCGATCCTGTACCGGCTGCGGTCGGAGAATAACGGCATCGACTTTCAGAGCGGAGTTGCCGCCGGCAGCGTCGGAATTGCCATCGGAGCCGCCGAACAACGGTTTTATCTTGGGATAGGCCAACAGCCCCAGAACAACTAAAAGGGCGGCTATTGCAATAGATCTTTTCAATTTAAAATTCAACCTTTGGTATTACGAATAATCAATGTTTCGCGATAACGGGCAAACAGTTCAAATGTTCTCCTTTTCCACTCCGGTTATTCAAAATAAGAAAGGCGGTGGATCAATCACCGCCTTCGGAGTGACTCAATAATTTTAAAAAATCTAACTTAGTTGACCAAATGCGACTCAAGTTGTTTTTTCAACTGCGATTTGGGTACCGCTCCCACAATCTGGTCTACCACTTCTCCATCTTTGAAGATCAGCAGGGAAGGGATGCTTCTTATTCCGTATTTGGTCGATATCTCAGGATTGTTGTCCACATCCACCTTGCCGATCTTGGCTTTTCCTTCATACTCATCGGCCAGTTCCTTGACGATGGGTTCAACCATTTTGCAGGGCCCACACCATTCCGCCCAGAAATCAACCAATACCGGTTTGTCGGATTTGATCACTTCATCTTCAAAAGAATCGTCGGTTAAATGTACCGGTTCTGCCATTGTATTCCTTGATTTATTGATGTTGTTCATTTAATAAACATAAATATCGGTCAAACATTCCCCGTTGGCATATTGTTTCTCATTATGGATGTAATCACCAAAACTTATCTTACATCCCTCAGAGAAGGCATTTCCGGTGTAGTACAGGGATGATTCCAGGGATGCTAATTGCCGTTGGTTCCTGCCCGCATCAGGGTCACTGAATCCTCGCCGACGATATTTTTCAGTGAGCCTATCAACTCTTCATTCGGATCGATCACAAATTTTCGAACATGCATCGCGAAGGGGCGTTTAGCTTCGGGGCTGATCACGTTGAATCGTACATTGGTTTCCCCTTTGTGATTCTTGAACAAGGCGGCCATATCTTCCAAGTCGCTGTCGGATACCATGTTGGTATCGATATCCAGCTGGAGCTCGATCTGACCCTGGAACTTATCCCGCAGATTTTCAATCCGTTCAAAAGAACGGGCGATAATTTTGGGATCGCCGCTTCGGGTATCGATATGCCCCTGGATCAACACCAGGGTGTCCACCTGTATCAAACCGAGGTAGCGGTCATAGGTATCATTGAACGCTATCACCTCGATTGTACCCTTCAGATCCTCCACCTGTATGAACGCAAACGGCCTTCCCTTTTTATCGGTCACCGGTTTTACTCCGGTGATGATGCCAGCCACCTTTACCTCCGTGCGATCGTCCAGGCGGTCGAGTTCTGCGGGATCAAGTGTGTGGGTACAGAACAGCTCTATCTCCTCGCGGTAGCGGTTCAAGGGATGCCCGCTGAGATAAAATCCGATCAGTTCCCGCTCCTTGTTCAGCCGTTCGATGTTCGACCAGGGATCTACCGGCTCCAGCGCCGGTTCCTCGATCGCAGCACTTCCCCCCGTTTCTCCTCCAAACAGGTCAGACTGATTGGACTGCTCAATCTCCTGAATCCGTGATCCGTAGCTGAGTATCGTATCCAGGTTCACCAGCAGCTGCTGCCGGTTCTCGTTGAACAGGTCGAAGGCGCCGGCCTGCACCAGGCTTTCCATCGTTTTACGGTTACAGGTCCTTGAATCGACCCGCCGGGCAAAATCGTAGATCGACTCAAACCCGCCATTTTCCTTGCGCTCATCCACCACTTCTTCTACAGCGTTGGATCCCACCCCTTTTATCGCCTCCAGTCCATACTGAATACGGCCGTCGCGGGCTACAAATTTCCCCTCACCGGTGTTGATATTGGGCGGATCCACCTTGATACCGTTGCGGTAACACTCCTCAATAAATTTAGAGACCTTGTCGATATCGCTCATATTGTGGCTCAACACCGCTGCCATATATTCCGCCGGGTAATTGGCCTTGAAATAGGCGGTTTGATAGGCCACCACCGAATAGGCGGCTGAGTGCGACTTGTTGAATCCGTACTTGGCAAATTCGGCCATCATCTCGAACACCTCGTCCGCCGTATCCCGATCCACCCCGTTGTCGACTGCACGGTCCACGAAAATCTCGCGCTGCCTGTTCATCACCTCTATCTTCTTTTTGCCCATCGCCCTTCGCAACAGGTCTGCGTCGCCCAGGGTATAATCGGCCATCAGCTGGGCCGTTTTCATAATCTGCTCCTGGTAGATCATGATGCCGTAGGTCGGTTTGAGGATCGGTTCGAGGTCGGGATGGGGATAGGTTACCTTTTTCCTCCCGTGCTTGCGGTCGATATACTCGGGGATGAACTGCATCGGACCCGGGCGGTAGAGGGCATTCATGGCGATCAGGTCATCGATGCTGGTCGGTTTCAGCTGCTTCAGGTAGCGGCGCATCCCGTCCGATTCAAACTGGAATGTTCCGATGGTATTGGCCTTCTGGTAGAGCTCAAAGGTTTTCTCATCATCCAGCGGAATCTCATCCAGCTCGTAGCTTTTGCCGTGATTTTCCTCGACATAATGGATCGCCGTCTTAAGAATCGAAAGCGTTCGGAGCCCCAGGAAATCCATCTTCAGCAGGCCACATTTTTCCGAACTGGGCCCGTCATACTGGGTGATCAGCTCCTTATCCTTCGATAGTGCCACCGGCACGTAATCGCTGATCTCGCCGGGGGCGATGATCACGCCTGCGGCGTGAATCGATGTCTGCCGCGCCGAACCCTCCAGTGTTTTGGCGTACTGCATCATCTTCTGGATCTGCGGATCGGGATGCTCGAACAGTTTCTGGATCTTCCCGGCTGTCTCGGGGTTCACCTCCGGATCGGTCACCCGATCGAATGTATCCACACCCGGCCGGTCCGGAAAGATCTTCGCTATGCGGTTCACCTCCTGCAAGGGAACCCCCAGCACCCGGCCTACATCGCGGATCGCGGTTTTAGCTTTCATCGTACCGTAGGTGACAATCTGGGCGACATTCTGCCGTCCATATTTTTCCACCACGTAATCGATCACCTCCTGGCGGCCAGAATCGTCAAAGTCGATATCGATATCGGGTGGACTCACCCGTTCCGGGTTGAGAAAGCGTTCAAAGAGCAGGTCATATTTCAGTGGGTCGATGTTGATGATTCCCAGGCAGTAGGCCACCACGGAACCTGCCGCCGACCCCCGCCCCGGGCCTACGAAAACCCCCCGGTTCCGGGCCTCGGTGGTAAAGTCCTGAACGATCAGGAAATAGCCGGCAAATTCCATCTTTTTGATAATCGCCAGTTCCTGCTCGATCCGTTCGCTGATCTGCTGGCTGATCTCTCCATACCGCTCGCGGGCCCCCCGGTAGGTGAGCTCCCGCAGGTAGGCGTCCATCGAATCAAAATCATCAGGGATGCTGTAATGGGGAAGCAACAGTTCCGAGTTCAGATCGATGGTTTCCACCTTGTCGACGATCTCGTTGGTATGGTCGATCGCCTGCGGCAGGTCGCTGAAAAGCTTCTGCATCTCGTCCGGCTTTTTCAGGTAGAACTCCGGGTTCAGGTTGTTGTTGTCGTCGGTAAAGCGAAACCTGTTGGGGTCATTGATATCGGCGTTGGTCTGCAGGGCAAGCAGTACATCGTGTGCTTCCGAATCCTGTTTGTCGATATAATGACAGTCATTGGTCGCAATTAACTTCACGTCGTACTGTTTCGACCATTTCACCAGTATCTCGTTGCAGTACTGCTGATCCTCGAGCCCGTGCCGCTGCAGCTCGATATAGTAGTCGTCGCCAAACAGGTCCAGATACCATTCGAAAATCGGTTTTGCTTCCTCCTCATCCTTGTTGATCAGCGTCTGGTTGATCTCGCTGGCCAGGCAGCAGGTGGTGGCGATCAGCCCTTCGGCATATTCCGCCAGTGTTTCGTGGTCGATCCTCGGCTTGTAGTAGAGGCCGTCGGTGTATCCGAGCGAGCAGAGTTTTACCAGGTTGTGGTATCCCTTCATGTTTTTTGCCAACAGTACCTGGTGATACCGGGTACGGTCCTTGCGGTCGTCCATACCACATGGGGTCACATAAAATTCGCATCCAATAATCGGTTTTACATCACGTTTTTTAGCCTGATTGACAAAATCGGGGACGCCAAACATGTTTCCATGATCGGTAATGGCTATGGCGGGCATCCCGCTGTTGTCGGCCTTGTCGATGAGATCGCTGATGTTGGCCGCTCCGTCGAGCATGCTGAACTGGGTATGGCAATGGAGATGCGAAAATTTCATGTGTACTTAAGGTTAACAACCATGAGCAGGATGATGTAAATTTTTAACAAAAAATTTGAAAATTTGACCCAAAAGCGGTTCTTTTTATCCGCTTTCGAAACAACATAAATATTAAGAATCTCAGAATCTATATAAAAGCTACTATGAGAGTTTTCTTCCTCACCTCCATCACAGTTCTGCTGTTATTGGCTGGCTGTTCGACTACCCGGAATTATTACATAGAGCCGGAGTATCAAAAAAGCAAGATCCGTTCGTCGGTACTGGTACTGCCGATACAGCGCGAATGGTTCGAGGACAACTATATGCATACGTTCGGAAGCTTGTCGGGCAACCAGAAAACGGCATTCTACTCGTCACTCAGACATCTGTTTTCCGAACAGATTAATTCTGAGTTGTACGCCGTGGATCCCTCCAAAAATTTTCCCGACTCGCTCTTTATGTCCACA
Organism: Balneolaceae bacterium; assembly: GCA_033722635.1. Taxonomy (GTDB): domain Bacteria; phylum Bacteroidota; class Rhodothermia; order Balneolales; family Balneolaceae; genus JAWVYR01. The sequence continues at coordinate 4,798 of JAWVYR010000104.1, forward strand.
ACCCTTAGCACCGGAGCCAGCCAGTTCGAGGCGATGGTTCCCCGCAAAAATGTGAAGCTAGAATTTGAGGGGGTGATGCCCCGCATCGTCCTGGTGCTGGATCAATACTTCTATCGGGAGAAATCGGAATTGTCGGGCGGTTCATCCTATGCCGGCCATGAAGCGGAAGTAAAGAATTTTCTCTATTTCGAAACCAAGTACGTCTATTGGGATACCGAAAAAGGGGTTCCACTGGCGTGGGGAGTTTCGGATGCTCATATAGAAATGCCAGCCGGTGAGTCGATTGGCTTCCAGGATTATCTGGCTGTACTTTCCAAGGCAGTTGACAAGGTAGCCAAGCAGGGACCGATCCTATAAAATAATTCCAGTCCGAGCTACTTTCCCATTATCTGTACAAAGATTCTGCGGTCCCGATTCTTGTTGTCATGATTGATCACCACTACCTGCTGCCAGGTCCCCAGTACAACCTCACCTTCATGAAGCGGCACCGTGATGCCGGGACCCATCATGGTGGCCCGCATATGTGAAAAGCCGTTGTCGTCGCCCCAGGTCTCCCCATGCCTGGTAACCTCATCGTGTGGAGCGAACTCCTCCAACTTGTCTCTCATATCGCGGACCAGGGCCGGCTCATATTCGATGGTGGAGATGGTAGCCGTCGAGCCGATCGAAAATATATTGATCATTCCATCGCTGAAGCCCGACCTGCCCGCGACCTCCCGAATCTGATCGGTGATATTTTTTATGTCGGAATTTGCTTCCGCATGGACCGATATCTCCTCGCTGTAAATATCCATTCTCCCGGAATATGATTCTCATTTGTGGGTTAGATGTTGATGCCGTAAAGATACTCAATTCTTCAAATCGGAACCGGCTTGCGGCGGTTGACCAACCGCCCGCTGTGCAAAATCCCTGAGAGCCTGAAGGTATTCAGCCCCGGTTTCCGCATAACCATTCGCATGGCCCCCCTGCATCTCCAGAAAGTACTTGGGTTCCTGCGCCATTTCGTACAGGGCTTTCCCATGTTCAAAGGGTATCAGCTCATCCTCCCGGCTGTGAGCAATCAGAATTGGTATCTTCAGTTTCTTTATTCGTTCGGCGGTATTGTATTCAAAACGGATCAGCTTCCTGACCGGCAAAAATGGATACACATCGGCACCGATCCTGGCCGCCGATATAAATGTAGACTCCAGAATCAGGCCCGCAGGATCGGTTTGGGTAGCCAGCCAGGCGGCAACGGCCCCGCCCAGCGACCGACCGAACAGAACAATACGGCTGGCCGGGATCTCGAGTTCACCGGTGAGAAATTCCCAGGCGGCTTTTGCATCCCGGTAGGTTCCCTCCTCGGAGGGGGTCCCCTGGCTCCTGCCGTAGCCACGGTAATCAAAAATCAGGGTGCTAAACCCGGCATCATGCAGTTTGCGAAGCAGGTGAACCCTTCCAGAGATATTGCCGGCATTGCCGTGAAAAAATAATAGGGTGGCCCTGGCATCGTCATGGGGGATATACCAGCCGTGCAGATTGAATTCCTCCCCGCTTCGGAAGGTGACGTCACGATAGTTCAGGTTCGCCGCAGCGGGATCCTGGAAAAGATGGGCGGAGGGATAATAAATCAGCTTCTTTTGAAATGCCCAGACCAGCAGTACGATCGAAAGATAGCCAAGCAGCACAATACCTATTACATATCCCATTTTGCGCACGATCTGATAGATCCGTTTTTATTCCTTTTTACACTTATCAGGGTGTTGCATCAACGATCCAAAACAATAAACTAAAGATCGACCGGAATAATTTTTAATTTTGCCTCGTTATTTAAAAAGCCTGTTCACATAAATATGTGATGGCAGGCATTGACATATTCACTTATATAACCATTTAAATACAGAAATTTCACAGCTGAACGACTTAAATCTTTAAAAAAATTAACCAATATGACCCCAACATCCACCATGAAATACTCGCATCTGTTAATACTGCTGCTTATCATCGCCGTTGCAATTCCTGTAAAAGCCCAGGAAACAAGGCTCTTTGATACCAATGAGCTGGGTCAGGTGGTACTGGGTGATGTGATGAGAACCTTCCAGAGTCGCGAAGTCAAGGGTACCCCCTATTTGAGCAATGAATGGGTTCAAGGACACATCATCATCAATGAAAATGCAAATACAGAATCGATCTACCTTCGCTTTAATTCCTACCAGAATCGGGTCGAGTTTGCCCGCGATCAGAACGCCTACGCCGTTGATTCCAAAAAAATCGATGGGTTCGTCCTCTACGCCAGCGACGGCAGGATCATATTCAGAAATGGATTCACCTCCGATAAGCATGATATCGAACCGAGTACACTGCTGAGGGTGATTCAGGATGGAAATACCAAATTTCTCTGTCACCATAAAACCACGCTCAAGGAAGATCTTCCAACCTACGGATCGGCAACCAAAAAGGATGAATTTGTCAGCAACCAGAACTTTTATATCGTGGATTCCGACGGCACTTTCCATGAGATAAAGAAGCTGAAGGCAAAACATGTTCTGGGCATCCTCGACGACAAAAAGAAGGAGATCAAAGAGTTTGTCCGGACCAACAACCTCGATTACAGCAAAGAGTCGGATATCGCCCGCATTGTAGCCTTCTACAACAAACAACAGGCCAGCTGACCACCGGCTGATCCGGTCCTTCAGGCTTTTTCACCGAGGGGCATCGTTCTGACCGGTTTGTGGACGGCACCGTCGGAACCCAGGATGCTCTGGTACAGCACAAATTCATCGACGGGTATTTTTTCTGTACCGAACTGCCGGTGATCCTCGATAAATGAGAGCACCTCCTCCTTGGACGCCCCGCTCGCTTTACCCAGGGTGATGTGAGCTTTAAATGGGCGATTCTCCGGCTCGATGCCGGCTCGCCGGCAGGCATGTTCTATCTTTTCCTGAAGTTCATACAGCTGCTCATTTTCCCTAACGCCCACCCAGATGACGCGGGGATACCCTTTTTCAGGGAATCGGCCCGTACCCTCCAATTCCATCTCGAAGGAGGGAGCATCGACCGACAGGAGTTCATCCTCCACGCGCTCCCTGACAGCCGAGGTCGTTTTTCCGATAAAACGAAGGGTAAGATGATACTGATCGGGATCCTGCCAACGCACTCCTCTGACAGGCTGCGTCAGCTTCTGCATTCGGTTCTTGATATCCTCCGGCAGATCCACCGCTACGAATAGACGCATAAGATCTCTAATAGGTCACCTGGAATGAATCAAATTCTCCGGAGGTCTCTTCCCACTCCACATCGATATCCCTCACACGGGCAGATCGGGGTCCTTCCTTGCATCGATCAATCATGGTCTTAACATCCTCCTCGGCTCCCTCAAACACCGCTTCAACTCTACCGTCAGGTAAATTTTTAACCCAGCCTTTCACCCCGACTTTGCGCGAATTCACCCTGGTGAAGTGGCGAAATCCCACTCCCTGCACTCTGC
>JAWVYR010000105.1:0-8145 GCA_033722635.1 Balneolaceae bacterium
CACCTAACCTACAAAACTGACCCAGAAATCGGTCTCATATTCCTGTTTTAAATTTTGTCCAACCTGCTGGGCTGCTTCCTTGCTTTCGGCGCGCCCCAATCGTATGCGATACCAGATATTACCGGTATCTTCATTGCCCACCTGCACGACATAGGCATTTTCAAAACCTCGTTCTCTCCAGGTTGATAGTTGCGACTGCGCCTTTTCCTCCGATCGCCAGGCACCTACCTGAACGGCATAGGATCCGGACTCGTTGAGTGAAAGCTGTCTGCGCTGTTCCTCCTGTTTACGTGCCGCATCGATGCTGTCCTGACGAGCCGCTGCAATACTGTCGAGCCGCTGCTGCTGAAGGCGCTGCTGGCGAACCCGCTCCAGAGAATCCTGTCGAGCCTGCTCCCTGCGCTGAATCTCCTCTTCACTCGGCCCGCAGCTGTTCAAAAAACTCAGAAGGGTAACAGATGCTATAAAAAAGATGATGATATGTTTCATATTGGGCGTTTTTAACGTTGTAGTCATGATGAAACCGCTGCTGAACTAATATAATGTGCTATCATATCATATAAAAATTGAAAAATAAATTATTCCAAAATAAAAATTAGGATTGATTTCATATCATTTCCACAATAAAAAACGATGAATGCCGGAAAAACATAACCAACGAATCGGTGCGGTTGCTTTGCTCTTGGTATCTATTTAGATTTATTCTAAATTTTAAGGTCTGAAAACGGCCTTTTGGAGGTCACAGTGCAATTCTGAGCGAACTTCATCATCGCAACAAACAAATTATATATTAAATCTCCTCCCTGGTATCTGCAGATACCCGTATTGCTTGTAGCAGCCGGTGTGTTACTGCCGCTGTGTTATCTGATCATCAGAGCGTTTGGGGCTTCACCCGGTGAACTTTCGGATATCGTGTTCCGCATGCGCAATCTTCGGTTGCTGGGCAACACCCTGCTGTTGACGGTGGGGGTGTTGATAATCGGTGTCCTGATCGCGCTGCCGCTGGCTTATCTCGGCAGCCGTTGTGATGTTCGATTCAGAAAATTCATCAATCTGCTGGGGGTGATGCCGCTGGCCATACCGGCCTATGTGATGGCGTACGCCTACATGGGGCTGGGAGGTTACAATGGTACGCTTGAGCAGTGGTTCGGTGTGATTTTGCCGAGAATCAGCGGGTTCTGGGGCTCGCTCATCGTACTCAGTATCTGTACCTATCCTTACCTGTTTCTGAATCTTCGCACCTCCCTGCTGGGCATGGATCCGTCGGTGGAGGAGGCCTCGCGCTCCCTCGGGTATGATGCCATGTCGACCTTTTTCAAAGTGGTGGTACCGCAACTTCGCCCCGGTCTACTGGCAGGCAGCCTCCTCGTCAGCTTACATGTATTCGGCGATTTCGGCACCGTCTCACTTATGAGATTTGAAACGTTCAGCTACGCCCTGTATCTGCAGTATATCGCGGCGTACGACCGGATCTATGCGGCCTGGCTGGCTCTGATGCTGCTGGCTCTCACCACCGCTGCGCTGGTTCTAGAGTATCAGCTGTTGAAGAAAGCGATCTACCACCGATTGGGAAGGGGAGCTTCTCATGAAAGGAAGTATCTAAAACTGGGTCCCTGGAAGATCCCGGCCTATACCTTCGTATCGGTCCTCTTTTTAATTGCGGTATTTCTGCCGGTGAGCTCCATACTTCACTGGCTGAATCAAACCGCGATAGGGAGTGTGGCCGAAAACCTTTTCCGGTCGTTATGGTATTCAGTGGCGGCCTCGGCACCAGCCGCACTGCTCACTACGGTGATGGCGATACCGATCGCCTACCTCGGCGTACGCTATAAAACCGGCTTGAGCAATGCCCTGGAGCGGGTAGCCTACCTGGGTTATGCCACTCCTCCGCTGGCTTTTGCTCTGGCGTTCGTCTTTTTTTCTCTCTACATGGCCCCGGTGATGTACCAAACGCTGGCGTTGCTTGTTTTCGCCTATTCCCTGCATTTTCTTGCGGAAGGCATCGGTCCGGTCCGCAGTGCTTTGTATCAGGCACCACCCCAGCTGGAGGAGGCAGCACAGTCGCTGGGTCTTTCGGCTTTTCGGTCATTTATCAAAGTGACCCTCCCTTTGCTGAAAGGAGGAATTATTGCATCGGTATCTTTGGTTTTTTTATCGGCAATGAAAGAATTATCCATCACGTTTTTACTGTCACCGATTGGTTATAATACCTTGGCACTCAGTGTTTGGTCATATACCACCGAAGCGATGTTTGCTGAAGCAGCACCTTTTGCCTTAGCAATCCTTGTATTTTCCACTATATTTGTTGGATTTTTATTTGCACGAGAATGGAAACGGTCATGAACAATCTGCTCGAAGTATCAAATCTGACCAAGAGCTTTGATGAGGCGGGTCCGGTCGTCGAAGAGGTGAACTTCGGTATCCAGGAAAATGAGATTTTTGCTCTTCTCGGACCCAGCGGATGCGGGAAAACCACCTGTCTCAGGCTGATAGCGGGTTTTGAACGGGCTGACGAGGGTAGTGTGACACTCGAAGACCGGGTGCTGGAATCGCCGGGACAGCATGTGGCGCCGCAGGACCGGGGTATCGGCTTTGTGTTCCAGGACTACGCGCTTTTTCCACATCTTTCGGTGATAGAGAATGTTGCTTTCGGTTTGACCGAGCTGCCCAAACACAAGCGACTGGTATATGCCGAAGAGGTGCTCTGCAGAACCGGGATGATAGAGTATAAAAACCGAAAGCCAAATGAACTGTCCGGCGGTCAACAGCAGCGGGTGGCACTGGCCCGTGCCATCGCACCCAAGCCCAAGCTGGTACTGCTGGATGAACCGTTTTCCAACCTGGATGCCATTCTGAGGGATGCGATGCGCAAGGAGGTCCGCAGCATTCTCAAGAAAGCCGGCATGAGTGCGCTGCTGGTCACCCACGACCAGGAGGAGGCGCTCTCCTTTGCAGATCGTATCGCAGTGATGAATGAGGGAAGGATCGAACAGATCGGCAAACCTGAGGAGGTCTACTATCATCCGCGCACGAAATTCGTTGCACAATTTCTGGGACGTACCAATCTGTTCCGTGCCGTTGCCAACGGGGATAACACGATCGACACCCAGCTGGGAGTGCTCAATATCGATGATAGTGCGGAGGGCCGTGTTCTCTGTAGCATCCGTCCCGAACATCTGACGCTCGAAAAACCGAAGGAGGACCGGGATCAAAAGGTTGGGGTGGTGACGAGCCGGGAGTTCAAAGGACACGATATCACCTACCATGTGAAGCTAAACGGGGAGAAGTACCTTGTCCATACCGACAACCGCATACTGTTCGAGCCACAGGACAAAGTGGTCATACGGCCCCTTGAGCCGGCGGTGATCCTGGAGGATGATGAAACCACGTGACCGTTTTTTCGTTTAATCTTCACTGAGTCAATGCATTCCAATCTCACATTTAAAATCGGACACCCATGTCATTTTCAGGATTCCTGCTCTTGCTACTGATCGCCTCGATCTGCGGAGCCATCGGACAAAGTATCGCCGGTTACTCCCTGGGCGGTTGCCTGATCTCGGCAGTGGTCGGTTTCATCGGAGCCATCATCGGCAAGTGGCTGGCTTCCGAGCTGGGGCTGACCTACATATTTCCGGTCAGCATTGATGGACAGACTTTTCCGGTGATCTGGTCGATACTCGGTTCCGCACTGTTTACCGTGGGGATCGGTCTGCTTCGGCGCGATAAGGGGCGTTGACCGGATCGTATCTTATACCTGTTTTACCTCGCCGGTTCTTCAAATGACTGATTGTAGGGATTACGGTCGAACCCGGCCGTCACATTGACGAACCCGTGACTGCTCGCCCGGTGGCAGGTGTTGCAGGCATCGATCATTTCCAGCATATGTTTGCGGGCCTCTTCCCAATTTCCGTTTTTCAGACTCTGGTCGAGCGGCTGGATGGTGGGATCAAAAAGGATCGTCATCAGTTGGGCAATATCATACCCTTCATAACCCGGAATATCCTCCTTGGTTTTGTCGATGCTCGCGCGCACCTCGTGAAAATAGAATAACGCCAGCTCCTGATATTCTGCATCGATGGAAAGGGCCAGCTTGTGGGTAAAGTACTGCAGGTTGCTCATATATTCGGCCAGCTCCGGTGTTTCCCTTTGCGGAGAACTGGAGGATGTGGCGTTCTTCTCTTTTTTCGGTTCGTCCACCGTACATTGAAAAAGCAGAAATAGGGAGAATGTCAGGGCCAGAATGGCGATCAGGGAGAACCCGGGATTACGTTTGTGCATCGCTAAATGATAGTTTCTCTTCTTATTTATAATGAGTCTAAATGTATTAAAAAATCAGCTTCATTGATAAGGCAACTTTTAAATTTAAGCAGACAGTACTCAGTAAGGGAAACTCTCGGTTTATTACAGGGTCCAACTGCAGTAGGCAGGTTGTCAAAGCATTAATCGGTCTGGTGGCCCAGTGTATCAAGGGTATCGATCAGCCGTTCTCTGGCTTTTTTATCTTTCAGTGCATTACCGAGAAGACGTTTAAGGTTTTCAACCTGCTGATCGCGGATGTAGTTGTCGTTCCTTTCCTTGAGGTTTCTTCGATCCTTGTCCTGTACCGTTGCGTAAAGATCTTCCACCATGCTGAATATCAGATCCACCTTCGCACTCAGAACAGCAAGTTCCATGGTGGTTTGGTATAACAGTTCTCCCCGGTTGTAATTGAATGAATCGGTCTCCTCTTCGTCGGGTATATTGTTTTTGTCTTCAGCCATGGCAAATGGATTTGTAGATCATTTCAATCTGTAAACAAAACCATCATTTTTTTGATTCAGATTTACAACCCTTGTATCGCCATGCGCAAATGATCGGGACCGATATATTTAGTCACCTTCTTGAATTAAAGCCGCACCGCGACTCGTTGTAAAAACCTGTTAAACCCCGATTTGATAATAAAAATTTCAAGATAAAATCAAATCATATTGCGTTTTTGATAGGAAGGCAAATTAATCCGTAGGCGGTTGTGATCTCATATAAATCTCATCTTACCCATTTGGAATGTACGAAGACGGGAGACCGGTATGATTCAGAACCACTGCAAAACCTTTCGGATCAGAATGCCCCGCTGGTGGCCCGTTACGATCTTGAGAAACTGAGCAGTACATTCAGCAGGGATACATTCCGTGATCGGCCTCCTACCATGTGGAGATACGCTGAGCTACTGCCTGTACGCAACCCGGAGAACATAGTGTCGTTGGGCGAGGGCTTTACCCCGCTGCGAAAAGTTGATCAGCTGGCCGGCTGGATCGGGTTGAAAGATTTATATATCAAGGATGAGTCGATCAATCCCACCGGCTCTTTCAAGGCCCGGGGACTCTCATCGGCCGTGAGTGCGGCCATCGAACGAGGTGCCTGCGGATTTACCATACCTTCTGCGGGCAATGCCGCCGGCGCCCTCTCCGCATACTCCGCGTCGGCCGGTTGCGATGCTCATGTATTCATGCCGAAGGATACCCCTCTGGCATTCAAGCTGGAGTGTGAGTACTATGGAGCTGAGATCACCCTGATGGATGGGCTAATCAGTGATTGTGCGGTGGAGGCCCGGAGAAAGCAGCAGGAATCGGGATGGTATGAAGTCTCCACCCTGCGTGAGCCCTACCGGCTGGAGGGAAAAAAGACAATGGGATTCGAAATTGCCGAGCAGCTGAACTGGGAAGTCCCGGATGTTATCATCTACCCGACGGGCGGCGGCACCGGCCTGATCGGTATCTGGAAGGCCTTCGATGAACTTGAACAGTTGGGCTGGATCGGATCAAAACGTCCCCGCATGATAGCGGTGCAGAGCGAAGGGTGTGCCCCTATCGTAAGGGCTTTTCAAAGCGGTAAGCAGGAGGCCGAAAGCTGGGAAAATGCGGAGACGGTGGCTTCCGGACTGAGAGTCCCCGGAGCTATCGGCGATTTCATCATATTGAAAATTCTTCGCGAGAGTGGCGGAGATGCTGTTGCGGTATCCGACGAGAGCCTGCTCCACTACTCCAGGAAAATGTCCGAGTACACCGGCATCTTTCCTGCCCCCGAAGGAGGCGCTACCCTCGCCGCCCTGATGGAACTGCGGGATAACGATTGGATCGACGATGATGAAAAAATCGTGCTGTTAAACACCGGAAGTGGTTTCAAATATCTGGAAGCTCTGCAGGGGGTTGATGAGGAGTTGGCAGCCCGAACCATGTTATCGCTGTTGAGATAACGGCTTTTCTTACCCGATACGTTCAATACTTTCTTCACCAGGTAAGGGATCACTCTATCCCATCTCAAACTGTTTTCTACTGGAAAAAGGAATTATGACAGGGGGAATGAAATTGAAGGATGTAGGAGCAGTTGAATGATCCAACAATAAAACAGGAGGTCGTGATGCCGCTAAACAAACTGATCGATTATCTGGATGAGCACGGAAAGAAATATGTGGTGGTCAAGCATTCTGAAGCGTTCACGGCTCAGGAAGTCGCCGCTTCCGCCCATATTCCGGGCAAGAACATGGTGAAAACCGTGATCACAAAGGTGGACGGCGATATGAAGATGGTGGTTCTCGATTCGAATCACGAAGTTGATTTCGACCAGATAAAAGATGAACTCGATGCCGATCAGGTGAGCCTGGCCTCCGAGGACGAGTTTGAGGACCTGTTCCCGGGTTGTGAACTGGGAGCAATGCCACCCTTTGGCAACCTGTTTGACATGGAAACCTATGTGGCGGAATCACTGACCGATAACGATCTGATCGCTTTCAACGCCGGCACTCACAAGGAGTTGGTTAAAATGTCCTACGCCGATTTCGAAGAGCTTGTTGATCCCACGATCATTCCACTGGCTGTGCGCCACAGTTAGTGAGGTGGTAGGAGATCAATGACGTAATGATTGGGGGGCGCGAAAATGCTGTATGTCTCACCATACGCTCTGGAGCGCTAACGCCCGGCCGGTATCGGTAGCAAACAGGCGGTGATGAAGCGATCCACACAAACCCCTCATACCTCTTCTTCACCTGTATAGCAAAGCGACTTGTAAAATTGACGAATATCATTAATTTCTCATCGTATTCCAATTGACCTGAATCCAAACCATCCGAACAGCTATGTATGAGATCGATCGATTTATGAAATGGGTTAAAAGAGTAAATCCACGGCAAAGTGAATTTCATCAGGCTGTGGAGGAGGTGATGACAGATCTGATACCCTTCGTGAATGAGCGGCCCCGCTACGAGGAGGATGCCATCCTGGAACGCCTTTGCGAGCCGGACCGGGTTATCAGTTTCAGGGTTACCTGGCAGGACGATAAAAAGAAAGTGCATGTGAACAGGGTTTGGAGAGTTCAGTTTAACAACAGCATTGGTCCTTACAAAGGTGGGCTGCGATTTCATCCTGCAGTCAACCTGTCGACATTGAAATTTTTGGGTTTTGAACAGACCCTGAAGAATGCACTCACCACGTTGCCCATGGGTGGTGCGAAGGGGGGATCGAACTTTGATCCCAAGGGAAAAAGCGACGGCGAGATCTTCCGTTTCTGCCAGGGATTGATGAAAGAGTTGCATCGACATATCGGGGAGGACCGGGATATTCCCGCGGGGGATATCGGAGTTGGAAACCGCGAGATCAGCTATCTGTTCGGCCAGTATAAAAGTTTGCGAAACCGCTTTACCGGAACACTCACCGGTAAGGGGGTCAGTTTTGGAGGAAGCCTGATTCGGACGGAGGCTACCGGTTACGGTCTGGTCTATTTTTCGGAATATATGCTCAAGGAAAAAGGCATGGATTTTCAGGATAAAACCGTAGCCATCTCGGGAAGCGGAAATGTAGCGATCTACGCAGCGGAAAAAACCATTTCGCGCGGGGGCAAAGTGATCACCCTGTCCGATTCCGACGGAATGATCTATGACAAGGAGGGACTGGATGAGGAAAAACTAGCGTTTGTCAAGGATCTGAAGGAGGTGCGGCGCGGCCGCATTCGGGAATATGCCGAAGAGTTCGGTTGCGATTTTTTCGAGGACAAAAAACCCTGGAGCATCCCCTGCGATATCGCGTTACCCTGCGCAATCCAAAATGAGATTAAGGAGGAGGATGCCCGAGCCCTGATGGACAATGGAGTTACGCTGGTTGCGGAGGGTGCCAA
>JAWVYR010000106.1:0-8143 GCA_033722635.1 Balneolaceae bacterium
ATTCCTATGAAACCCTCTGGCTGGCCTACGTGTTGACCGCCCTTCAGATGATGTTGTCGGCGATCTTCGAACCCGCCAAGACCTCCTCCATCCCCAACGTCACCACCCCGAAGGAGCTGGTTGACGCCAATGTACTATCTTCCGCCACCTGGAGTGTCATCTTCACCCTGGGCATGGGTATCGGCGGGCTGGCTACCGCCTGGCTGGGAACCGACCTCGTCTTTATTCTGGATGCGATAAGCTACGCCATTTCCGCCTGGTTTATCTACCGTGCGGTGATTCCCCAGGAGGAGATGAGCCGTAAGGAACGGAATCGTACACGCAACCCGCTCGTCGGCATCAGGGAAGGTCTTAGTTTTCTGTTTTCAAACCGACAGATTCTGCGGCCCAGCTTGGCCAAAGGGGCCTTTACCATGTTCCTCGGTGCACTGACCTATATGCTGATTCTCGTTTCTGAAAACATCCTGATGATGGGCAGCGTGGGACTGGGTCTGCTCTATGCGGCCCGCGGTATCGGGACCGGGGTAGGACCGGTGATCGGTCGCAGGATATTCAAAAGAGAGAGCTGGTGGATCAAAGCGATGGGATTGTGCATGATCTTCAGCGGAGCCACCTACATTCTGGTGGGGCTCTCCACCAGCATCATGGTGATGCTTCTTTTTGTCTTCATTGCCCATGCAGCCTCAGGTGCCAACTGGGTGATGAGCACGGTGTTGCTGCAGCGAAGAACACCCGACACCTTCAGGGGGCGCATATTCAGCACCGAATGGCTGCTGTTTACCGTCTCGCAGTCTGTTTCCGTGATGGTTGCCTCCTGGATCCTGGAAAACGATCTGCTGACGCTGCGCCAGAATATGCTGCTCTTCGGATCGCTGCTTGCCACCGCCGGCATTTTCTGGAATTTCACGATCTCGCGTGAGGAGGAGGCTTACCAGCAGGCACTCGACCAGGAGGACCTCAAGGAGGAACGAACGTTAAGCCATGTGGGCAGCCGCTCCTTTTAAATATTGGAGTGTGCCCTCTTCCACCGGTTTTCGGACACCGTCCATGGGGGATCAGACATCAATCATCATAATCCGGAATATTGAAGTCGACGTTGGTGCGGTAATCCCCAAGCAGATGCTCGGCAAAGTAGTACCAAAGCATCCGTTCAAAATAGGGGGAGTAGTCGCCAAAACCGTGTCGCTTGTCGGGCAGCATCATCATGTCGAACCGTTTGCCCGCCTTGATCAGCGCATCCGCCAGCCGCAGCGTATTCGCGGGATGCACGTTGTTGTCGGTGGTTCCGTGCACCAGCAAAAGATGCCCCTGCAGATTGTCCGCCAGTTCGCCGTTGGTCTCGATCTGCGCTTTCCACTCGATCTTCACCGAATCGGCTTTGACGGTATCGGCGGTATCGGGTTTTACCTTTTTGGTGATCTTTTTCACCCCGTTGTGGATCTCGCTCCAGCCATAGTAATAGATGTTGTTATCATGGTTCCCGGCCGAAGAGACGGCAACATCATAGAATTCGGGATAGGTGAGCAGGGCGGCGGTCGACATGAACCCTCCGCCGGAGTGACCGTAAATGCCCACTCGGCTGATGTCGATGAAAGAATGGCGGGCGGCAAGCTGTTCTAACCCGTATTTATTGTCCAACAGCGGATAGTCGCGGAGATCTCCGTACCCGTAATTATGGTAATATTTCGAACGCAACGGGCTTCCGCCGCGCTGTCCCATCGCCACCACGATAAATCCAAGCTGGGCAAGGGCGGTTGGACGGGCCCGGGAACCTCTGATCCTGAATTCGATGGGGAATGGCTCGGTCTGCGGACCGGGATAGACGTAGGATATGATCGGGTATTTTTTGGTGGAGTCGAAATTGAACGGTTTCCACATCACCCCGTAGATGTCGGTGGCATCGTCGGCCGCTTTCACCTTGAAAAGTTCAGGAGCTTTCCAACCGACCTCCTTCATACGGCTCACATCGGTCTCCTCCAGGTTGAGCAACACCCGGCCTTCCCCGTCGCGAAGGACCGATTTGGTGGGCATATCCGCGCGGGAGAAGTTGTCAACGAAGTAGTTGTCCTCTTCCGACGGGGTGATATCGTGATCGGCGTTTTCACCCGTGAGCCGCTTCATCCCGGAGCCGTCGAATTTGACTTTATAAAGCTGCGCATAGTATGGATGCACGCCGCTCTCGCGCCCGAATCCGTTAAAATAGATGGTACGGCGGGTTGTGTCGATCCTGACGATGTCGCCGGCGTTGTAATAACCACGGGTGATTCGGTTCTTCAGATTTCCGTTGCGATCGTAAAGGTATAGCTGTCCCCAGCCGGTACGCTCCGACCACCAGATAAACTCCTCCCCCTCGTTGATCACCGCCAGTTCGGTAAACTCCCAGTTGAAGTAGGGTTTGCTCTCCTCTGAAAACAGCACCTCGGTCTCGCCGGTGGAGGTGTTGGCCTTGATGACATCGATCTTATCCCATTCCCGGTTTTTGCGCAACAAATAGAGGTGGTCCGAGCCGAGCCCGGTGGCGAAACCGTTATTGGGAAGATATCCGTTACCCACCTCCTGACTGGGCCATTTCTGTTCGATCTTGAGCTTCACCGAGGATTTACTTTCGGCATCGAACGCCCAGACCTCATCGTCCGGCAGATGCTCATCTCCCGGCATAGGATACTTGTAGGTTTCCAGCTCGGGACGTTTGCCAAGTGATTGTATCACCCAGAGCTCCTCGACCTCCCGGTAATCCTGCCGGTGGGCATACAGTTTTTTTGAGTCTTCAAACCACCGGGCATTAGATCGCAGCCGTTTATCGGAGGTGGTGTCGCTCGCATCGGCCTGGAAGCTGTACCAGCGCTCCCCATCCTCTGTCAATTGAAATTCGGTGCTGTCCGGGTCATCGGACCTCATCAAATAAAGATTGTGATTCTTGGCAAATGCAATCCATGTGCTGTCGGGTGAATAGTTCTTCCATCTCTCACGGGATTCCTTTTCCAGCGAGTCCCCCTTGATCAGTTGGTTGTCCCCGATTTGGTAGGTAAATTTGATGCTGTCCACATTGAATTCGAACAGCCCCTTGTCGATATTGTACTCAAAGTTCTTGAGGGGGAGATCTTTGCTGTTGAACGCCTTGTTGAAAATCTCTGAAAGCTGGGCGGCCATCTCCTCCGTATCAAACAGCGGCCGCTTGCTGCGATCCTCCGCATCCACAAATGTCCAGTGTTTGCCGCCGGGTGTTTCATACTCATACCAGAAGCGATTTTGTTCCTCGATCCAGCGGGCCCTTACACCGGTGCTTCCGGACATCTTTTGCATCATCTCCGTGGTGAATCGCTCGGCCTGCTCGAAATCGGCTTGCTGGGCATGAAGGGGATCCGGGGTGCTTATAATGAAATAGAAACTGAAAACCAGTGCGAATAAAACAGAAACGGTTGCGGATTTGGAGTGGGTCATGGTGATGCAAGTTGATTGAATTATTTCCGTGAATATATTGGATTTATTATAAAACAGGTAAGCACACATCTGCTGTGACGCTTAAAAGATGTTAAAAAAACCAATTCTGTGTTCTCCCTGCCCTACTTTTAGATCGGGCAGGCTGTCGGATAGGCTGGGTGGGATTCAATGAAGACAGCAGGGGGGAAAGTCATTCGAAGTTTTTTCGCTCCCTTCGGTACTGCTCGTCGGAGATCAGCCCCTGCTGCCATAGACCGGTCAGATAGTCCATGCGCTCCATCGATCCGGGGTTCCGATCCGGTATCTCCGTTTTGCTTCCGGTGGGCTTCTGCTGGAGCTTTTTCATGGCGGCAGCGGCTCTCTCGATGGATGATTTGACAAGCTCGGCATCCTCCAGACCTTTCATCGCGGCTGAGGTCATTTCGGTATGCAGCCGGATGGTTCCGATACCCAGTTTATCATCGAGCCAACTTTTTTCCAATTCGATCCGCTGGATCGACAGCAGGTCGATATTCTGTGAAATATCATTTTCGATCACGGTGATACTTTTATCGGCTATGATATAACGGATTTCCCGATGTTTTTTGCGAATAAGATAGAGGGCGATCAGTCCCACTACGAGCGGAACTGTCAGGAAGCTCAGCAGGTAGGGAATAAAAAACCGTTTCCAGCTGGGCTGCAGGGTGATCGTTTTTGAAGATTCAGCGTCGTTCATAAAAAGGCGCGATGACAAATTCGGACTCGATTCGGTTAACACCTGAAAGGGCGTAAAAATTCATAAATCTACTCCCACGGGGACTAATTATTCCGATGGAGTTTTCGTATATTACCCGGCTTTAAGAGTTAAAAAATAAGTGAAGCCCTGGCTTTTTTAAAAACCGCCCTGGAATCCTCCGAAATCATGAAACTCGATACCTGGAAATATTTAGTGGCAGCCTGGATGACCGCGGTATTGGTGGCGGGTTTTCTCATCCCGATTCCTGATATTCCGATTCTGGAACAGTCGGCCCGTAATCTTTTCCTGCACGTTCCGATGTGGATGACTATGGCGGTCTGTTTTGCTGCGGGTCTGGTCTACAGTATCCGTTATCTGAACAACAGCGGGCTGCAGTTGGATCGCAAGGCCGCTTCCGTAACCCAGGTGGGGCTGGTTTTCGGGATCTGTGGGTTATTGACCGGCTCGCTCTGGGCCCGTTTCACCTGGGGTACCTGGTGGACATTTGCAGAACCGAGAATGAACCTGGCGGCGCTGGCGATGTTGATCTATGTAGCTTATTTTGTGCTCAGAACCGCTTTCGATCAGCAAGAGAAACGCGCCCGGATCGCAGCCGTCTACAATATATTTGCAGCTACAACCATCCCTTTTTTGCTGTATATTATTCCCCGCCAGCTGCCCAGCCTGCATCCCGGTGCCGAGGGCAATCCGGCTTTTAGTGATATAACCGCACCGGAGCTGCGGTATATCTTCTATCCGGCGGTGATCGGCTTCATCGGCCTGGCGGTGTGGCTGACGGAAATACTGGTTCGATATAAAAAAGTCAATGACAAGCTGGAATCTGCAAACGCATGAAGATAGATTTGACCCGCATACAAGAAGACAGTACGGCGACCGTTGATACACTGACGCAAAGTTATTCCCAGAAATGGGACGCACTCGAGGGGATCGACCAGGCGAGTCCGCTGATGCAGACGCTCGCATCCAATGATCTGATCTTTATCGTTCTCGGCGTGAGCCTTATTATTTGGTTCGTGCTGTTATTTTTTATCATCCGGGTTGATAAAAAAGTGGGCAGGCTGGAGGAACAACTTGAACAACATGAAACAAAATGAGCTATGAAGCCTAAATTGATCATCGGAATTCTGGCTATTATCGGATTTACTTCGCTGCTGATGTACAATTTCGGCAACAGCATCAGTACCTACGTCGACTTTGAGGAGGCGGAGGATGTGAAGGTGGCCCATGTGGTCGGCACCTGGGAAGAGGGCCGGGAGTACGGCTTTTCGATGGAGACCAAAAAATTCACCTTCTATATGAAGGACCAAAAGGGCAACGTGCGTAAGGTGATCTATCCAAAGCCCAAGCCCAACAATTTCGAGCAGGCTGATCAGCTGGTTGTGATCGGAGAGTTGGAAAACGACGTGTTTTACGCCAATGAGATGTTGATGAAATGCCCATCGAAGTATAACAATGCCGATCCGTCCCAGTTTCAAAAGGCAGGCAGTTAGTGCTCATGAATCAATTTGAAATCCGTTAGATGCGATACCGGATCTTGAGATCATTACTCCCAGCAGGAGTTGAAATATTTTTATCTGAACTTTCATGATCGGACTCACCGGCAAAATTCTTATCAATGCGGCGTTTGCAGTAAGCATACTGGCTGCGATCGGATACTATCTCTATTCGCAAAAAGGAGAGCAGCGTTTCTACCGACTCTCGAATTGGCTTTTCGGAATCAAGGGCCTGCTCATCATTGCGGCCTCCGGTTTGCTGCTTTACCTGATCCTCACCCACCAGTTCAACTATTATTATGTGTTCAACTACACCAGCAGCGACCTGCAACTTCGCTACCTGGTCTCTGCCTTTTGGGGTGGACAGGAGGGAAGTTTCATGGTCTGGATTCTTTTTTCCTTTCTGCTGGGACTGGGGTTGATGAAATGGACCAGAAAACCATACCGGGGACCGGTGCTTTTTTTTCTGACGCTCACCCAGGTCTTCCTGATATCGATGATCGCCGGCATCGATATCGGCGCGTTCAAGTTGGGCGCCTCCCCCTTTCGGACCCTGGCGGAGGCGATGCCCGATGCACCTTTCCTGCAGTCAAACCCTGATTTTGTTCCGTCCGACGGGCAGGGGCTGAACGACCTGCTGAAAAGTCCCTGGATGATGATCCATCCGCCCGTCCTGTTTCTCGGTTTCGCCATGATGACCGTGCCCTACTGTTTTGCCATGGCGGCACTCTGGAAACGGAAATACAATGAATGGATTCACCCGGCACTGCCGTGGACACTGGGGGCCAACGTGGCGCTGCTAACCGCCATCTTTCTGGGTGGTTACTGGGCCTACGTCACCCTCTCCTTCGGTGGCTACTGGGCATGGGATCCGGTTGAAAATGCCTCCTTCGTGCCCTGGCTTATCGGGACGGCCGGCATACATACGATGATCATCCAGCGAAAGAGTTCCACTTCACAAAAAGCCTCGATCGTCTTCGCCATCCTGGCCTATGTGGCTGTGGTCTATGAGACCTTCCTGACACGGTCCGGCATACTCGCCGATGCTTCGGTACACAGCTTTGTAGATCTGGGTTTATACAACCAGTTACTCATATTCATGGCGGTGGTGACCGGTGTCGGTGTGGGGCTGCTCGCTTACCGGTACCGGGAACTGCCCCAGCAGAACAGCGAGACTACATTTCTGAGCCGTGAATTCATGACCTTCGCCGGGGCGATGGTGCTCTTCCTGATCGGGCTGGTGATCGCACTCGGAACCAGTTCACCCATTATCGGTCGTATCTTTGTGGCCAACCCGACCCCGCCCGAGATCAGCTTTTATAACGACTGGACCATGCCGCTGGCGATCCTTGCGGCGATCATTACGGTGATCGGCCAATACCTGTTTTGGCAGCGTTACGATTCGGAATCGCTGGCTGCGGACCTCACCTGGCCGGTGGTTATCACCTGTGTGATCACCCTTGCCACGATCATGCTCGGTGGTGTGTATAACCTCTACTATATGCTCTATCTGCTGGCCGCCTGGTTTGCTGTCGTCGGCAACACATTTGTGGTCTATCGCCTGATGAAGAAACGCCCAAGGCTTATCGGCGGCTCGCTGACTCACTTCGGTTTCGGGCTGTTGCTGCTGGGTATTCTGGCTTCCTCGGTGTACAATGAAAATCTGCTGGACCGCTCCACTCGAAATTACAATGCGGCCATCGAGCGGGGAGAAATCACCGATGAGGAGGGATTTCTGGTACGCCAGAAAGTGAATTTCCTGGAGCTTGAACTGAATCAACCCAAGGTCGTCAATGATGAATACCTGCTCACCTATGAAGGATATACTCTGGAAAATCAGGAACGGCCCGGCCAGCAGCAATATCGGATCAAATTTGAACCGGCCGATGGCGATGGGCGGCAGTTTTATATGTATCCGGAGGTATATCCGATGATGGCCAGCTCTACAGCCGAGAATATCCAGTGGTCGGTCGACCCGGATGTAAAGACCGGGCTCTTCAGTGATATCTACCTGTATGTGGCCGGTAGCTCCTATGTGGAGATGAGAAACAAGCAGTTGAGTGGTCAGAATCCTGTACAGCCGGTAGCGGATCTCCAGGATGAAGATTCCACACAGACCCGTACACTGAATATCGCCCGGGGTGAGTCGGTTACGGTAGGAAATTATCAAATTAAGTTCAGGGATTTCGGTGAAGTGGTCGACCGGGAACTACCCGACAGCACCATGGTTGCCGTACGTGCACACCTGGAAGTTACCCACCGGGCCAGCGGGCAGTCCGAGACGCTCCATCCGCTCTTTGCAATCTACCGTGAAGAGGGCCAGAGCTGGGTCTACGCGCCTCCCGTTGATATTCCCGATCAGAACATCACCATACGGTTTACACGGGTGAATCCGGAATCCGATGAGATCGAATTGACGGTCGGTGGCATCAGCGGCGAGATTGAGAATGAATGGGTGCTGGTGGTTGCCGAA
>JAWVYR010000107.1:0-8132 GCA_033722635.1 Balneolaceae bacterium
ATTATCCTGAACCACATGATCACGGGCCTGGCAACCAAGAGGAAACTGAAGATGATGAATAACATTCCCACGCTTGGTGGAATCCATCTGAAAATGAAATCCACAAACGGTGATTTGCAGATCAACAAGGCTGTTGTGATTCAGGCCAATATCAAGGCAAGCAACGGCGTCATACATATCGTCGACGAGCTGCTTCAATAATCCGGCCCCGCAACAACCTGCATGGCTCCCGGCATGATCTCTATATGGATTTCCCGTGCGTTATCCAGGGGTAGCATCTCCCCATCGGCATGGATCATCATCGGCCGCTCCAGGCTGATCCGTATCTCATCCGTTCGGTAGGTATGCACGCTGCCGAGCATCGATTGCCTGCCTGTCAGAAAGAGGGGCAGCAGCAACGGCAAAATCCATTTTGAGATCGGATCGATCATCACGATATCCAGTAATCCATCATCCGGCTCAGCTTCCGGGGCCACTACAAAACTGCCCCCCTCCACCCTGCCGTTGGCAGCAGTAAGCATCATAATCTTCCGATCTATGCGATGGCTGTTGAATTCCGCTGTTATCTCCACGGGATCCATTTTCAGATTGGTTTTGAGTGCGGCCAGGATATAGCGCATCGCTCCTCTCCATTGCTGCAGCCGGCCGGCGTGATAGCTGGTCATACCGTCGAATCCGATGCCAAGTGTATTGAAGAAGTAGTGACGGTTGCATCGACCCACATCGATGAAGACCGTCCGCCTCTTTTTGAGTATCGCCAGGGCTTTTTCCAAATCCCCAGGCAACTTCACCATTTTAGCAAAATCGTTTCCGCTGCCCAGGGGAATGACCCCTAACGCCGCCCCGGTGTTCATCAGGCCCGATGCGACCTCCCTCACGGTACCATCCCCGCCGCAGGCGACGACTACCCGGTGGCTGGCAGCTGCCTCCCGGGCCAGTGATTGCAAATCGCCTCTCTTTTTTGAGGTTAGAACCGTGGATCCGGACCAGCTCTCCTCCACGATCGATTCAATCGCTTTGAATCTGCGATAAGAGCGCTGCCGGTTGGAAGCCGGGTTGTATAGAAAACAATATCGCTCCATCCCTTTATCTATCTTCAAGAAAATTCGTAAGTATCTGAAGCACCCGCTTTATATCCCGAATATAGACACGCTCCCCCTTCTGGTGATAGGGATAGATAGCCGGCTCTAGGGCGACCGACGGCACCGTGTGACCGGTATCATGGTTGAACAATCGGCCATAGTGCATGTAGTCATTGGTATTATTCGCCAGCTCGAGGTTCGGGTCGATCGCCTGGAACCGCTCGACCACCTCCTGTGTCTCTTCCCGCTCCGCTTCCTCCGGTTCTATCTCATTGAGTTCCCAGTGCCTGCTATACAGGGCAACTCCCGGATCTCCTTCGAAGAGCGGTGTTGTGTCAACGGTGACAACCAATTTGGGAATCAGTTTCTGTTCGAGGCAGGTATCTGCAATCCGTTCTGCACCCAGCCCAGAATAGAGCCCCTGTCCTCCATTTCTCAACAGTTCGGGATGTTCTTTCAGCCCCTTCTTCTCCTCCATCTCCGAAAAAAAGATATACAGGGTGGGAAAACGGAACTGGTCTGAATGCTGCATGAGCGACAGGATAATGCCAACCCCCGCACTGTCATCCATCGCTCCCTCGATAAAATCCTCCCCCACCTCCACGGGCAGTTTCCCGGGATGATCCCTGCCGTAGTGGTTGATCTTGTCGAGATGCGCGGAGAGCGCCACCGCAGAAGATCCCGTAGCCCCGTCCCCGGGTATCATGTATATGAGATTGTTTCCGGGGGCATCAACCTGTTTCAGCCGCGGGATCTCTTCGGCAATGCGGTTAATATAGGGATGCAGCCGCTCCTCGTATGAACTGAATGAGGGTACGGCTGCCACATCGCGTATGTTATTCAGCGCTGTTTCGAGGAGTGCCATGGTTTATCCGTCGGATTTGAAATTGAGTTCAAAGTGCCCCTCAGGGTTGGGCCGCAGTTTGATCCGGTCCAACACGGCATCCAGGTTCAGCGCCCCTTCAATGCAGGGGATCTCTTCATCAAAAAGGTCAGTTTTCCTGAATTGTACTTTGGGCTGCAGGGTGGAGCAGTCGATCACGATCAGCATCATTTTCCTTTCGCCTTCAAATACATTGTTGATAAAAGGCTGAAGCTGGGAACCTGCCGAACAGGGTATATAACCTCTTTCTTCCAGCGATTCGGGTTCATAGAATCCCCCCTGCTGCGCCTCCTGCCAGCGCCGTTCCGGTGCAATATGAAATATGATATCCTGTTTCATCAGTCTTCATCGTTGGGTTGAAATGCAATATGCAGCAGGGCATCCCCTTTGTTTACCACCGGTGCGTTGTTGATCCCGATCACCCTGCCTTTCTTCGTAGAGAGGGTCCGGAACGACTCCCTGCCGAAAGGGTCGGTGATCACGCCCAGCAGCTGTTGTTTGTCGACATGCTCCCCAAGCAATACTTTTGGCAAAAACAGCCCCGAGTAACGGGCCCGGATCCAGGTTGTCTTCTGATAGACCTCGGGTTCGCTGCCTGCCGGTGCCTCCGAACGCATGCCGAGATACTTCATCACCCGCAGAGTTCCCCGGATGCCCTCCTCAATGCCCTGCTCATCGAATCGCTGCGATTCGCCGGACTCAAATACCAGGATATGCTTGTTTTTCTTGTAGGCTGCTTTTCGAAACGATTTATCGATCAACCTGGAATTGACGATGACGGGCGGGGCGAAAGCGTGGGCCAGCTTCCGGTTCATATCGATCTCCAGGGTACAGCGGATCTGGGGAAAGTTGGCCCGTGAAGCGCCTCCGGTATGAAAATCGATACCGTAATCGATTTTCGGGATGATCTCATTCATAAGTGTGTGAGCCAGCAGCCGGGCCAGCGATCCGCTCTTGGCCCCGGGGAAACTTCGGTTGATATCTTTTCCGTCCGGAACTCCCCGGACACTCTGTATAAATCCGTACACATTCACCAGTGGCATAGCGATAACCGTACCTTTTTCCGGCACCGTCATTTCCCCGCGTATCATCCTCCGGATGATCTCGATCCCGTTGATCTCATCGCCGTGCAAACCGCCCGTAAGCAGCAAAACCGGCCCCTCCTCTTCAGCCCGGTATACATGAACCGGAAGATCGATACTGGTATAGGTCGGCAGCCGGGCAATGTTGAGCTGAATCTGTTCGTGCTGCCCGGGGGCAATTTCATATTTACTGATTTTGATCGTGTTCGCCATCGGGGTTTACTACATCTGCTTTTTGCGTTGATTCAGTTCCTTGTCTTTGCGTTCCAGAAATTTGACAATGTCGCCCGCAATATCCTTGCCGGTAGCCTTTTCTATCCCTTCCAGTCCGGGAGAGGAATTTACTTCGAGTACTAAGGGCCCACGGGAAGACTGCAACATGTCGACCCCGGCGATATTCAGTTTCATGACCCGGGCCGCCTTGATCGCTACCTCCTTCTCCTCCTTCGAGAGCTTGATCAGTTCACCCGATCCGCCGCGATGGATATTGGATCTGAACTCCCCTTCCGAGGCCTGGCGTTTCATCGCCCCTATCACCCTGCCGTCCACCACGAACGCACGCAGGTCGGCCCCTTTCGATTCCTCAATAAATTCCTGAACGATAACCCGCGCCTTGAGTCCGTGAAAAGCCTGGATCACCGATTGGGCCGCTTTTTTGGTAGGAGCCAAAACAACACCGAGCCCCTGGGTGCCTTCCAAGAGTTTGATAATCAGGGGAGCACCTCCCACCGTTTCAATGATATCATCCACCTCCTTGGAATAATCGGTGAATACGGTCTTGGGCATCCCCAGCCCGGCTCGGGACAGGATCTGCAGGCTTCTCAGCTTGTCTCTCGAGCGCACGAGCGCCTGCGATTCGGTAGCGGTAAATATTTTCATCATCTCAAATTGCCGGACAACGGCTGCTCCATAAAAGGTGACCGAAGCACCGATACGGGGAATCACGGCATCAACATCCACAAGCTCCTCCCCCTTGTAGTGGATCTGCGGATCGCCCTTCTGAATAATGATATCACATTTCATGTGATCGATCACCCTCGCAGTGTGCCCCCGCTCCTTAACGGCTTCAACTATTCTACGGGTGGAGTAGAGTTTAGTGTTACGCGACAGTATAACAATATTCATATTCGGGCCCCTAACAGTGTTAATTATTTTTCGGTTAGATACTTTTTGCTGACATCAACCAGAAACCTGTTTTTCAACAGTTTTCGTCCCAGCAAAATCGGATATTTCATCTCTGATCGGTCGGTCAGTGACAGTTCAACGGGTACCGGCTCATCGATGAGTACGATGACTGTTTTTACGATGAAGCGCTGTTCCGCCACCCCGATGGAGCTTTTTACCTGCTTCTGCTTATGCACCGGCAGCTCGAACAACCGCTCATTGTAGGTTTCATGCGATGGATCCAACAGATTGAACCGGACATATTCCACGTTGCCTTTCTTAACTTTTTCGATATGATGGCAATGAAGACTCGAGGTGTAGGCCCCGGTATCGATTTTTGCGTCAAGTCCGTACAGATCCCATTCGGGAAAATCCACCTTCTCTATGCGACCGATTGTCTTCAAATTATCCAATAACTAAACCGTTAAAAAGTCAATATTCAGGGTATGAATTGTTCCATTCATTATTGAAATGTTGAAAATACAATGATTCCCGCTATTAAAACAATTAATCCGGTACCCGGAGGATTCAGAATCCAAGTGTATAATTGAAACCCGATTTATACTTAGCGGAAATCAATGTACCTTTGGTAAAATCAAGCTTCCATCAATCGATCCCTCAACTATGAAAATCCTCAACAACCTGCTTGCTATTCTCGGTCTTGCTGCAGCTGCAGCCCTGCTGGGTACCGGCTGTGCGTCAACGGAGCAGCTCAACCACCCAACCACCAGTGCTACCCTCTGGCAGCAGCATGCTGCCGAGTTTGAAGCCCTGGCACTGCAAACATACCAGGCGGCGGAATCCCATCTTCAGGAACTGCACACCGACTCATCCTGGAGTGCGGCGGTGGAGCAGACCGATCCGAACTATTCGATGCTGCCGGCTGCCGTCATACTGGACGTGGATGAGACAGTGCTCAGCAACGCTGCCTTTCAGGCCCGGATGATCAAGCAGAATAGAAGCTTCGACCTGCCGGCATGGAACAACTGGGTGATGGAAGCCGCTGCTGATGCCATTAGCGGTGCAGTCTCGTTTACCCGGAGTGCGGCCGAAAAAGGGATTGCCGTATACTACGTGACCAACCGCGAATTCCGTGTGGAGGAAGGCACCCGCCGGAATCTAAAAAAACTCGGATTTCCGCTCGGTGGGAATGCAGACCGTATCCTGAGCAAAAATGAACGATCGGAATGGACCTCGGACAAATCCTCCCGCCGTGCCCACCTGGCTGAAGATTACCGCATCATCATGCTGTTTGGAGACGACCTGAATGACTTCGTATCCGCCAAAGATATCAGCATGAAGCAGCGATCGAAACTTGTAGACCAGTACCGAACCCGATGGGGGCACAGCTGGTATGTATTGCCCAATCCCGTATACGGTTCCTGGGAACAGGCACTATACGGATTTGACAATTCGCTCGAACCGGAGAAGATTGAAAAGATAAAGCGCGATAAGCTAAACACAAAACAGCATGAAACAGACCGCTAGCCTCATCCTGCTCATCATGATATGGATGGTTCCCTTGGTCCTTGCTGCCCAACATACCGACCGTAATATCCATATCGAAACGATCGTCGATGCCCCACTGCCCCGGGTGTGGACTGCATGGACCACGGGTCGGGGACTCGAAACCTTTATGGCACCCTCCTGCCATGTCGACCTGCGGATCGATGGAAAACTGGATCTGTTCTTCTATCCCCGCGCCAAACCGGGCCAAAGGGGCGCTGAGGGTATGCGTATTCTAAGTGTTATTCCCCAAAAAATGTTCGGATTTACCTGGAGCAATCCACGTGATTTTCCTGAGATCAGCCAGCAGCGTACGCATGTAACGCTGAAATTCTATCCCGTTAAAGGCAATCCCCAAAAAACCAAACTGGTACTCATCCACGACGGATGGGGAGATGGGGAGATCTGGGATCAAGCCTACCGGTATTTTATCCGAGCCTGGAAAGAGGTGGTTTTGTTCCGCCTACACTACCGGTTCGATCACGGACCGATCAACTGGAACAATCCCCCGAAAAACACCGACCGCTACAATATCATCGTGAATTAGGTGCGAGAAAATATGATCTCATCCCGTTCTTAAGAGGGGGTATAACAACAATAAGGCCGACTGATCAGCAGCCGGCCCTGTCTGTTTCATTTGCGATACTGTTCAGGATGATGAAGCAGAATTTCCGGAATTCTTGCGTACCAGCATCACGCCGAGTACGATGATAATCAAGACACTGAGTCCGAGCAGATAGACAAACAGGTTGGATTGCGGCTTGGCTATTGCTGCCCATTCATTCACCTTTTGATCGATTGACGCCATCTGCTGGGATGAAAGAATTTCACCCTTCAGCAGGTAATCAGACCAGTTGGCTTTGACGGTACCAGCCCAAAATCCTGAAAAATTCTGGAATCGGGTGTAGTTCTCCTGCCCGCCGTTTTCCCGGCTGGTCTGTATACCCTGGTCGAGGTAGCTATTGAGGGCATTGAAAAAACTTCGGCTGTCGGTGAATCGACTTAGTTCGATATTGTTCTGAGCAAACGCCTCATGCAGGTTGGGCCACAGTACGTTTGAAATGCGTTCGTTCCAGGTGGAGATCACTTCTTGAACATTTCTTCGGGTCTGGTCTTTGTTAGAGCCTCCGTAGATCGCCACCAGCTTATCTCCCACCCGGTTCCACATCTCCTCGAACTGCTGTTGTACGGCATACATCCGCACTCCCTCGCGGGCATCGAGTTGAGGATTGTTGTTCAGGAACTCGATATTCTGTTGGGCGATGGTCTGCAACAGCTCAAGCGCATTTCCGTCGGCCTCCATCGGGGTTTCCCCTTCGGCAGATTCAAGCGCCTCTACCTCACTGCTGGTCAACCCCTGGTAGGCTACCAGTACCGAGTCGATAATGGAAAGTATCAGCTGGTCGCGTTCCCGCAGGCTTTCACGGTACCTGGCCAGCGTATTCGACAGCTGCTGTTCGCTTCGGGTGGTCTCCTGCAGATTTTTGCGGAGCGAATCCGATCGATTGCTCAGCGATTCGAGACGGCCCTCAAGCCCGGCCAGCCGATCGGAAAGCTTCTGAAGCCTCTGCCGTTGCTCATCAATGGTTGCCAGGCGTTTGTGCAGGGTGGTGACTCTCGAATCAAGATCCCCAACTACCTCGTCGTAGGTGTCGGGATAAAGCGCCTTGTCCAGCAACTGCTCATGCCCGCTGAAGTTTTTCTTCAAGTTATCTACACGTTGAACCAGCTGCCTTGCTTCATCGACGGTGGTTGCCGATTCTATGCGCTGATTGATCTGCTTGACTTCCTGCTTGAAATTTTTCTGTATCTCGTAATCCGATTCCACATCCTGGGCCATCAGGCTGCCGGCCAACCCGTAACTCAGCAGCAGAACCGCTATGGTGTTCGTCAATGTTTGAATGTAATTTTTGAATAATCTCATAGCAGTAGAATTATATAGGCTAGTTAGTCTTGTCAGATTCCTTGGCACCCGTCTGCTGTATGCCGTTGGCATTCAGCGTGTAGGTTTCATTCGTCTCCCTGTTCAACAGCAGGATGTAAGGCTCGCGTTGATTGAAGGCCGGTTTACCGATACCGTTTTCCGAAATCATGATCTTATTCTCCAGGGAAAGGCGGCCCTTGCCGGGAGCCATGACGTAGACATTTTTGAAGCCGGGGGCCGTGACATAGTAAAAACCCTCTTTGCCCCTGATCATTCTGATCTCCGTAATTGTAACCGAACTGCTGTTCCCGGTCTCCGCCTGCTGAAGAGGCAAAACGTTAAATTTTATACCCTGTCTTACGTCATGGACCATTCCATTGTCATCAGGTTGCAGCACTGTTTCAATGGGCTGGGCATAATCCACCTGGCTGATTACCAGCGACTGCTTGCAGCCGATAAACATCAGCGATACTGAAACCAGCAGGGCGATC